>CAZLZH010000094.1:0-2477 GCA_964563955.1 uncultured Bacteroides sp.
TGTTCAAATATTCCTTATTCGCAAGCCAATTTCCTTCATCTCCATGATCATCTCCGGAAAACTGCACATCAAACTGAAACATCTTATGAGCATCCCTTACTCCGCCAAATCCGGTCGGAAGCACTTCCACCTGATCCACATATTTACAGGCTCGTAAAACCTCCACCCGTTCTTCACACGGAATGACCGGATACTTGTCCTTTTGTCTGTAGCAATCCTCATCCGACACAACTCCTACAATCAGATATTCACACTGTTCCTTCGCCTTTTGCAGAAGGCGGACATGCCCGATATGAAACATATCAAAGACTCCTGCCACATAACCAACCTTGTACTTCTTCTCCGTTATATTTTTTGCATTCCCGCACGCCCTATCATATGATTTTGCGCTATATTGATTATCAATTTTTGTAATCTCTGCATATGAATGGGAAGGATCATAAACACCATAATTATCAATTCCCATATTCTCCAGTTGCTTTACCACCGAAATATAGCTTTTGATACAAATCATGACCTTATAAGAATCCTTATCAATCGCTTGAAGAATTTCCGGTGATTTTATTTCGATTCCATTGATATGCTGTCCCTGTCTATCTTTATTATTATCTATAACAGCATACACAGGATATTTCTTGCCATACATGGCAATAAAGCGTTTTGTAAAGGCTCCTGATCCAAACAGTATCAGTTTTTTATCTTCTAAATCCTTCAGGCAATCAACGAAGATGTGATTATATTCTTCCGTGGTATAATTCATTCTCTGACGATTTGAATTTATAACCTCCAAATTCCGACCATATAAATCCTGATACACTTTTAACTTACCGACATTCCTTAAAGCATCCATAAATTTGGAAACAGCATGACTATACTCATCCCACCTGCCGCTCAGATTATACCGCTCGTAAAAAAATGTTTTAGGAAGAAGCGTTTCTAATTCAAAATTTTCCCTATATACCTGATCCACCAGTCTTAGAGCAACCATCCCCAATGGACAATCCTCCAAGACAAGCTCCTGATCGTAAAAAACATATTCATCATCCACGACAAAACAATTAATCGGCACTAAATCCATATATCCCTTTTTCAGATATAGATCCTTTCCCTTCCTATCTTCTTTTTCGTAAATATCGGATGACTGCTTGATGCTTTCATAAAATTTGTCCATTGCACATATAAATTGCTTCAAATCTTTTTTCGCAATCCGTCTTAAATATGACAAGGCAGTTTCTGCATTCATATAGGGCATAACGTAAACATAATTTTCAAGCTTTGCGTCCACGATTGACAGCCCGCGTTTTTTCAATTCTTCCCCATGCGCATACAAATTCTCAAGCCGTTTTCTTCCCTCTTCATAAGCTGCCCTTTTTTCTACAACCCCGTTATTATATATAATCGTGAACAATGCATTCTCTTTCCCTCTATCAAGAGATGCAGTAATATGTTCCACCTCCTGATTTCTGTAGATTGCTTCCTGACAGGAACATTCAATCAAATATGCATTTGCCATAGCATGAAACATTCCGTTCCGAATTAAATCCGTATATAAATACTCTTCCTCAAGGAATACCGTATTCGGATAATTGTACATTGGAAAGCTTCTTACACTTAATTCCTCATTCGGAATAAAATCCTCCGCATAAATAAGTGTTGGATTTTTGAGATCAGAGAAAACGGAATAAAACTTTCTATGCTGAAATCCGGCATTAATTAACATAGTTTCTAATGTATGCTTATCATACATATGTCCTGCTAAAACATCTTCCTTTTTCACGGCACATCTGCGATAATTTTCGATTCCGTCGAAATTACGGTCAGTATAAGGATCGCGATCTCCGCAAAAATATCGTATCCCAAATCTGTTATTTACACCTAGAAGCAGCCTTCCCTGTGGCAATAAACTTTTTTTAATACAATCCAAAAAAAAGGCTGTATCCTGCAATCCTTCAATATCCTCAACAGAAATAGCAACATCAAACACCGTCTTATTCTCATTATCTTGAAATTGCCCTATAAAATTATCACATGCAACCACAGTAACAGACGCAATTTCTCCATCAGCCTGCATTTTATATAAAAGCTCCGCCAATGAATCATCATTGCTTCCAATATACAAAACGGAATCCTGAAGCTTAAATGGATACCATGCGATTAAACCCTTCGGAATATCTCGTATAATCTGTTCAACTTCTGTCATAGCTTCTTCCTTTTCTCTCCCTATCCTTTATCGGTCAAAATATCATCCACGGAATAATACATATCAATCACCTTTCCTGCCCGATCCATCTCCTGCAAAACAGATTTTTGATTTGATTTGGACATAGCCAAAATAATCTTAGCTCCCTCTTTACAATCATATTTATCCACCTCAATAATTGGCAGGTCATAAAGCATTTCCATATTTTCTTTCTTTGTGACAAGAAAACCCTTTAGCTTACAAATCAGACCAAGCTCTTGCAGTAATGCATAGACTT
>CAZLZH010000094.1:2487-6614 GCA_964563955.1 uncultured Bacteroides sp.
GCTCGAGCTATTCATACATCTCACTGCTCCAATTGAAATCAAAGCTTCCGGCTTTTGAGGTATGTCATCCTTTAATACTGAGAAAATATATCTCCATTCACTACTATTAAATCTATCTGCATCAATCTCTCCACATGTTAACGCAGCTTTAAAATCACTTCTCATTCTTAAATAAAAATCAGGCAAATATTTCGGATCAATACGATTCATTGTCCACAAATAGTTTTTATATCGAAAATAAAAACAAAGCTCAAACAAATGCTTTTTTTCTTCAATTTGCGACTGATCAATCCTTGTATGTATATAGTCATATTCATCACACATTGCAAACACCTTTCCCTTACTAAAAAAAGACGAATTTGGATTATCTCTTCTCAGGTTATAAAAGGCTTTATCAATAAACATCAATCTCTCTGCATACATGGATGTCTGAAACCAAAATCCATTATCCTGATAAGATGCCCCCGGACTCTCATGATGTCGAATCTCATACTGATTTAAAAAGTCAAGTCTATACATGCCTGCCCATGTATAGACATATCCCTTAAATTTATTTTCATAATCATCCTGTTTCAGGATTACGTTATATAATTCATTCTTCGGAACAACCCTTCTATATGTGTGTATATCTTCCCCATTCTCTCTTACAAATGTGCGACTGTCTGCCTTTACCATATCCAGATCATGCTGCTCCATAATCTGATAAAACTCCTCAAGCATATTGCAATCTATGTAATCATCAGATTCCACAATACACAAATATTTGCCCTTTGCCGCATCTATCCCAACATTTACACTATGTCCATATCCACTATTATCTTTGGAAATAATCTTAATTCTGGAATCCCTTTCTCTTAAATGCTCAAGGATATCCAATGAACGATCGGTTGACCCATCATTGACACAAATGATTTCAATATCCTGAAATGATTGATTCATGATACTTTCAATACATTCTTCTAAATACTGCTCTACATTATAGATTGGTACTACTATCGATATCATCATTTCGTATCCCCCATGATTTATATTATAACTGCATCATCAATGCCATCCTGTATCAATTGCGCTCTAATAATACTTTTGGTTGTTTCACCTGCGACTGCAATAACTACATAATCATAATCAAACTCATGCAGCTCTTTTGGTGACCTGATAAGTATACCCTCATAAGTACTACCCATAAGATTATTATCGAACCACCACAATTCACTGTGATACCTCGTCCGTATAAGCTGTCTCACATAGTCCTTCCCTACTGTTCCGGCTCCAAATATAGCAATTTTCCTGTTCCTCTCCACCTTAAAAAACGGGAAAGTCCAGCCATCCCGACTTCTGACACGGTTCAAGTTTCTGAAATACATCATTCTCCAAAATAAAAAAGCATCAAAATCATTTTCTGTAATTTGTAAATAATAATTAAGCTTCTCGGTATCCAAAAAAAACTCGGCATCTTTTTTTCGAAGCATATACTTATCTTCCAGTGCATTTATACTCCGAAAACAGCCTTTCACTGCTTCAAGTGAATTTAACGAATCCACATACCATACAATATACTCAACTACCCAATTTAAAAAGCTTTGTTCATATATTTCATATAGGTCTCTGGCACATAAATCATCATGTATGGACTCTATCATAACAAATCCGTTTTCCCATGATTTATCTCGAGCATTGGATATCGAATATTGATTGCCAACTCGATAGGTCACAAGTCTATCTTTCAAGTACGTAATATTATTTGCGATTGCCAATGCCATAAACGTAAAATAACCATCATTAGACGACCTTATCTTCTGGAAACGCAGTCCGTTTCTTCTCAGAAAATCCAAATTAAACAGCTTGTCCCATGCCCAGCCCTTCGCAAATTGAAATATCCCATTATATTTCAAATCCTGACCGCAAAATGTGCTTTGTTCAGGTAAAAAAGACTCCTTATATGCTATATCCGGTATCTTCTGTTTATCTTGGCTGTCATCGTACATAAAAAAATTACACAAAGCAATCTCCGACTGCCATTTTTCGGCGACCGTATACATTTTTTCCAAAAAATATTCAGAATACCAATCATCCGCATCCAGAAAAATAATATATTTCCCCTGTGCTACATCCATACCTCGATTTCTCGCAGCTCCGGCATATTGATTCATTTGCTTCAAAACGGAAATCCTGCCATCTGCCTCAGCGTATTCTTTTTCTATTTCTCTTGATTTATCAGTCGAACCGTCATCTACAATTATAATTTCTATATCTGTTAATGATTGATTGATTAAGCTTTCCAAACAGCTGTTCAAATATTTCTCTTCGTTATAAACAGGAACGACGACCGAAACCTTTGGCATGTATATACTCCTTCCTCATTATACATATTTCAATATAACAATATACTAAATAAAATAATTCAAAAATAATTATAAACCTCATTTACTTCCGGCACATATTCTATACATATAATATTTTCCTCTGATACTCCCAATTTCAGCAACTGCTTTTTTATCTCTTTGGCATAAAATTTATTTATTACCAACCACTTTTTACCAGCATACCGTTTCACAGCTTCTTCGACACTTTTTATTGTATAAGAATAAACTTCTTGTCCCTGTAATTCTTTCTTATTATCACAAACAGCCTCTAGCATGTTACAATCTATCAACCGTTGAATATCTAAAAATTTCTGTAAATATCTTCCGGCTCCAGCAAAAATATATTTCTCCCCCTTTCTCCCCTCTTGTATCGCCTCCAATAATTTTTGTTTGTTAGATTTCTGTTCCAATTCCAGTCGTTTTACCGCTTGAGGGTCAATCAAAAGCTCTACTTCCTGTTTTTGATTTTCTGACAACCATGAAAGAATTTCTCCGTCTCGTATAAAACAATTCATTTCCTCTGAAATTTCATTTCTAAACGCTTCTCTGCCCTGTTCCGATAATCGTAAAAGATTCCATTTATATGCATTTAATTTTGCATCATTTACCAATCTTTTGTTTTCTTCTGAATCTATTCCATGTTTCCTTAGATACTGATCAATATAAGAAAACTCATCTATAATACACTGGTACTTAAAATTTGATTTCACAGAAGACCCTGGTCTATCGGTGCGATAATGATAATAGCACTTATCTGTATATATACAGTTTTTAGCAACGAGCCCCACCAATATAGAAAAGCTGGTATCCTGAAAAGAAGCCCCTGGCGTTTCATTAAACCACAAATCATGATCAAGCAAAAACTGTCTATTATACACTCCCGACCATATATGGTTTATATCTGCCAAACGATATAACTTCTGCTCATCCAAATTTATTTTTATACCATTAACAAATCTTGTCTTTGTGTTCTGTACGTTATACTTAAAACGGCATCCATCTGCCTCAAAAAACCGTGTATATCCGCTCTTTACAAAATCAACATTGCTACTATATGCAATCTCATAAAGATATTCAAACATTTCGGGGAGAACGTAATCGTCTGGTTCAACAATTCCTATGTATTCTCCCTGCGCTGCCTTCAACCCAAGGTTCATCTGATAACCATAACTTTTTTTGTCCGATTTTATCAACTGAATTCTTGAATCTTTTGTAACATATTCTTGTAGAATTTCTAATGTCCCATCTGTCGACTCTGCATCCACACATATAATTTCCAAGTCATCTAAAGTCTGCGACAAAATGCTATCCATACATTCTTTTATATAATTAATCATATTTAATGATGGAATTATAATTGATATTTTCGATTCCATTTTCTTACCCCTTTTCCTCATCTTCTTGTAATCACATTAATAATCCTTTTTAAACGATGATTTTCGAGACAAAACACTTTCAAATACATCATTTATTTTAAACTACCACCCTCGATTCGTGCAAAGTAACCGAATACATACAATCACTCAACTAAATTGTTTTTCGATACTATCACATTTTCAAAAAGCGTAGAAAAACTCTTTGGTGCTAGCCATATTATTTTATCAGCTTCAATACCCATTCTAACTAACTCATTTTTTATTTCTACAGAAAATTCCTTGCTCTTTACCGCTATTAATATGGCCTCACAATCTTTATGTTGTATTTGACTTAAATCAACAATCTGATTATTATCGTAATCATATTTATCCACCCACTGCACAATTT
>CAZLZH010000095.1:0-6093 GCA_964563955.1 uncultured Bacteroides sp.
ATGTTCACCTTCATTGAACAAGCTGATATCGATCGGATCAATCACAGGTTCAAAAACATATGGATCAAAATATGTAATTTCCTCTCCGTCATCAAATCTGACGTTTAACTTATACTCGAATGATTTTTTGTTCTTAATTACGATCGAGAAAAATCCCGGAACGCGTTCAGACACTAATGTATACTTTCGTCTATTGGACACATCTATCGCATTTACAACCTTTGCACCCGGCAAATATGCATTGATATAAACATCATCAATACATTCATGCATTCCAAGAATATGATGCGGGTTGTTGTGTAACCCCCGGACCAAAGCATCCACTTCCATCCAGTTTATTGCAAAAACCGCTTTTCTATTGGACATATGATGTAGCTCCTCTCTACAATTTGTGGATGAAGATTCCGCTTCTCAGCTTAGGCTCAAACCAAGTTGACTTTGGCGGCATCAAACGCTTAGCATCAGCAACTGCAAACAATTCCTCGATTGATGTCGGGTACATGGAAAATGCAAGCTTCATATCATCATTGGCTCTCCGCTCCAGCTCTGCCAATCCGCGAATGCCTCCAATGAAGTCAATTCTTTTATCTGTTCTCGGATCCCTGATCGCAAGCACCGGTGCAAGCAAATGATCCTGCAAAACAGAAACATCCAAACCATCTACCACATCTTCTGTTAGTATGTGCTTCTTTGCGCGCAATTTATACCATTGCCCATTCATATACATACCGAATGTTGCTTTTTCCTCCGGCTGGTAAGGCTTATCAACCGCTTCCACCTCAAAGTCCTGCCGGATCCGTTCTATAAATTCCTGCTCCGTATATCCATTCAAATCCCGTACAACGCGATTATAAGGCAATATCTTCAACTGATCATGCGGAAATAAAACCGACAAAAAATAGTTATATTCCTCTGTTCCTGTATGATTCGGATTTGCATTTCTTCTCTTGATTCCGACCTTCACAGCCGATGCAGCACGGTGATGTCCGTCTGCAATATAAATCTGAGAAAGATTACGAAAGCTGTTCTGAATTTCCATGATATCCTTTTTTTCATCCACAAGCCACACACGATGGGTAATGCCGTCTTCCGACACAAAATCGTACTCCGGCTTATACGTTTTTATTTTATTCACGATGGCATCTATCGACTTTTTGGCTCTGTAAGCCAGAAAGATCGGTCCTGTCTGTGCATTGCAGGTATCGACATGGGTAATACGATCCTGTTCCTTCTCCTCGCGCGTATTCTCGTGCTTCATGATTACACCTGACTCGTAATCCTCTATCGATGCACATGCCACAATTCCAGTCTGGGAACGACCATTCATATTGAGCTCATACAGATAATACATCGGAGCTTTATCTTCTACATATTCTCCCTTTGCAATCATACTATCCAACAGCTCTTTTGCCTTTTGGTACACGCATGGCGCATATGTGTCAACGCTGTCCGGAAATGCTGTCTCCGCCCTGTCAATTCTTAAAAAGGACAACGGCTTTCCCGCTACCGCAGCTTTTGCTTCCTCACGATTATATACATCATATGGTAATGCAGCTACCTCACTGACAATATCTTTTCTTGGTCTGTATGCTCTAAATGGGTTTATGATTGCCATCTGTTTTCTCCTAAATCTATAAATTTACCGTATATTATCCACGAATTGCCTTTACCGCTGCATCAATGGATTTCTTATATTCTTCCTCTGAAGAATTGTTAAATACAAACAACTCCGGAATGTTGTCCGGCTGCTTGAAATTCTGGGTTGCTATATATTCATCCCAGTGTGCAAGCTTCCACGCATCACGATCCGATGCACGCTTAATCATTCTCTGATGGCATACCTCCACATCTGTGTGTACCCATACAACGAACAATTCTGCATCCTTTTCTGCAAGCTTTGCACGCAAATTATCGAGATACTCATCATCACGAATCTCATCCGTGAACGGTGCATTGATTAGTACAGTATCATTATACTCCAATGCCTCAAATGCAAAATCAAGCACTGCATAATACTCATAGTCACGGATTTCTCTCTGGAAGAAATCTGAGGAACGATTATATTCCTCGCCCGCAACCTTGAATATCTGCTTTGAAAGGACAATCAAAGTATCCTTATCCAGATATACGCAGTTTGTAAGAGCTTTCGCAAGCTTACGTGATATAAATGTCTTTCCGCAAGCCGGCGGCGAAGTAACTAAAATCAATTTCTTCTTCATAATAAAATCGGTGCCTCCTGAAAATGTTATATAAAAACCTAATTGCATCAATTCTACCACAAAATAAAAGAACAAACAAGCATTTAACCAACGAATCATCATGAAAATGTTTGTTTGTTCTTATTTCGTTATTTTAATCGTAAATACTTATTTTTTAGTAATATATCCCTGCGCTTTTAAAAGCTCTGCACATAACACGGCTCCGCCTGCTGCACCACGGACAGTATTATGCGAAAGTCCGACAAACTTCCAATCATAAATCGAATCTTCACGAAGACGTCCGACCGAAACACCCATACCGTTTTCATAGTCCACATCCAATGAAACCTGCGGGCGGTTATCCTCCTCCATATAGCGGATAAATTGCTTCGGTGCACTCGGAAGCTCAAGCTCCTGCGGCAGACCCTTAAACTCTGTAAGCTTGTGAATCAACTGTTCCTTTGTCGGATTCTTTCTGAACTTTACAAAAACAGCCGCCGTATGTCCGTTTAAAACAGGAACACGGATGCACTGACATGTAATCTTCACATCATCCGCCGGTACAATGACACCATCCTCAATCTTACCCCAGATACGAAGCGGCTCCTTCTCTGACTTTTCTTCCTCGCCGCCAATATACGGAATAATGTTTCCAACCATTTCCGGCCAATCCTTAAATGTTTTTCCGGCTCCGGAAATTGCCTGATAGGTCGTTGCGACAACCTCATATGGTTCATATTCCTTCCATGCAGTCAAAACAGGTGCATAAGACTGAATCGAACAGTTTGGCTTTACTGCCACAAAGCCTCTTGTTGTTCCAAGACGTTTCTTCTGGAACTCAATGACCTTCATATGCTCCGGGTTAATCTCCGGAACTACCATCGGAACATCCGGTGTCCAGCGGTGTGCGCTGTTGTTTGATACAACCGGCGTCTCTGTCTTTGCATAGGCTTCCTCGATTGCCTTGATTTCATCCTTTGACATATCGACTGCACTGAAAACGAAATCAACATTTGCTGCAACCTTTTCTACCTCATTTACATTACAAACAACGATCTTTTTAACTGCCTCCGGCATCGGTGTATCCATCTTCCAACGGTCACCGACTGCCTCCTCATAGGTTTTTCCGGCACTTCTAGGGCTTGCAGCGATTGTTGTAACCTCAAACCACGGATGATTCTCTAAAAGTGATATAAAACGCTGTCCAACCATTCCGGTACCGCCAAGGATACCAACCTTTAACTTCTCGCTCATACAATCCTCCTACTTGATTACACGTACTTTTACAACACCGTCAATTGCCTGAATCGTATCGACTGTCGCATCATCCGGTGCTTCCGATACATCCAGCATCGTATATGCCCAATCGCCTCTTGATTTGCTGACCATATCCGATACATTGATTCCCTTTGCCGCAAATGCGCCTGTAAACTGAGTAAGCATATTCGGTATATTTTTATGACAGACTGTCACTCTTGCTGCTGCCTCACATACGCCTGCGGAGCATGCAGGATAGTTTACCGAATTTTTGATATTACCATTCTCGATGTAATCCATCATCTGCTGTACAGCCATAACCGCACAGTTATCCTCAGACTCTGCGGTTGATGCTCCGAGATGCGGAATTGTAATCACGCCGTCAACACCTGCAATCTTCGCATTCGGGAAGTCTGTCACATATTTTGCTACCTTTCCGCTTGCAAGTGCCTCAATCATATCATCATCATTTACAAGAATATCTCTTGCAAAATTCAAAATCTTAACGCCATCCTTCATCATAGCAAACGCATCGCGATTAAGCATGCCCTTAGTGGAATCAAGTGCCGGAACATGAATCGTAATATAATCACATTCCTTGTAAATATCCTCCACATTTGTAATATGTGTTACATGGCTCGAAAGTCTCCATGCTGCATCAACGGAAACATACGGGTCATATCCATATACATCCATGCCGAGACGGAATGCAATATTTGCAACCTTTGCTCCAATTGCTCCAAGTCCGATGACACCAAGCTTCTTTCCCATAATCTCACAGCCTGCATACTTTGCCTTCTGCTTTTCTACAGCCTTTGCAATATTCTCGTCAGAAGCATTTTCCTTTACCCAGCTGTATCCGCCAAGTATATCTCTTGACGCAAGCAACAGTCCTGCAATCACAAGCTCCTTTACACCGTTTGCATTTGCACCCGGTGTGTTGAATACGACGATACCCTTTTCTGCACATTTCTCAAGCGGAATGTTATTGACACCCGCACCTGCACGTGCAACAGCAAGCAGATTATCGGAAAGCTCCAAATCATGCATTGCCGCACTTCTTACAAGTACCGCATCTGCCGCTGCAAAATCATCTACTTTTTCATACTTATCATCAAACAAATCCATACCGCAGGCTGCGATCGGATTTAAGCAATTAACCTTAACCATTTTCCTTATCTCCCTATTACATACATTTTTGGAATAAACCTAGTTTGCTTCTTCAAATTCCTTCATAAATGCTACAAGCTTTTCTACGCCTTCGATTGGCATTGCGTTGTAAATACTTGCACGCATACCGCCTACCGTTCTGTGTCCCTTCAGGTTTACAAATCCGGCTGCGGTTGCCTCCTTTACAAACTTGGCATCAAGCTCTTCATTTCCTGTTACAAACGGAACATTCATAAGAGAACGATCCTTCTTCTCCACAGTTCCGCGGAACATCTTGGACGAATCAAGGAAATCATAAAGGATAGCCGCCTTTTTCTCATTATGTATCTTCATGGCAGAAAGACCACCCATCTCTTTTACCCACTTGAATACAAGTCCGCAGATATAAATACCATAACATGGCGGTGTATTGTATAAGCTGTCATTATCTGCCTGTGTCTTATACTTTAACATCGTCGGACAGTAAGTCGGAACATCATCGCGAATCAAATCCTCTCGGATAATTACAACAACAACGCCGGCCGGTCCTACATTTTTCTGTACACCGAAGTAGATAAGTCCGTAATCGGATACATTTACCGGCTGGGAAAGAATATCGGACGACATATCTGCTACAAGAATCTTGCCCTTTGTATTCGGAAGCTCCTTAAATGTAGTTCCGTAAATCGTATTGTTGTGACAGATGTATACATAATCCGCATCCTCGGATACCGGAAGGTCTGAACAATCCGGAATATAAGAGAATGTCTTGTCTGCCGAGGATGCAATCGCATTTACCTTGCCATACTTCTTAGCCTCCTCATAAGCCTTCTTTGCCCACTGACCTGTGATGATATAATCTGCTACGCCATTTTTCATAAGGTTCATCGGAATCGCTGCAAACTGCTGGGATGCACCGCCCTGTAAGAACAAAACCTTGTAATTATCCGGAATTTCCATCAAATCACGCAGATCCTGCTCTGCCTCCTTGATAATATTATCAAACACCTTAGAACGATGGCTCATCTCCATAACGCTCATTCCTGAGCCCTTGTAATCCATCATTTCCTCTGCTGCGCGCTTCAATACGGCCTCCGGCAAAATGGAAGGTCCTGCTGAAAAATTAAATACTCTTGCCATAATTCATCCTCCTACTTATTATCTAAATCCTGCTGGTCAAAACAGGTTTCCAAAGCTGCTCCGGCAGCAACCATCGGCCATACCTTGTCATCCTCACCAATGATACAATCGATGACAACCGGCTTTCCGAGTGCAAGTGCCTGCTTCATGGCATCCTCAAACTCTGTCATATTTGTAGCCTTAAAGCCTGTTGCTCCAAGTGCCTCTGCAACCTTAACAAAATCCACGGAATCATTCAATATTGTATTCGAATACCGCTTGTCATAGAACAGGGTCTGCCACTGACGCACCATACCAAGTACATGATTGTTGATGACAACCTGAATAATCGGTACATTGTAACGGCTTG
>CAZLZH010000096.1:0-6059 GCA_964563955.1 uncultured Bacteroides sp.
TGCTATCTACGAAAAGATGGGAGCGCATCCGATGACCGTTGATGGTGTGGAAGGTGTGTTGTTTGCAGTGTGGGCACCGAATGCGGATCGGGTTTCCGTTGTGGGTAATTTTAATCATTGGGATGGAAGAAGACATCCGATGCGAAAGCTTGATTATTCCGGAATTTTCGAATTGTTTATTCCGGGAAAGTTAATAAATGAGATTTATAAATTCGAGATTCGGGCAAAATCCGGTGCGGTCTTTATGAAGAGTGACCCATATGGCTTTGCCAGTGAGCTGCGCCCTGCCAATGCATCCAGAATTGTGGATCTTTCCTATAAGTGGAAGGATACGTCATGGATGGAAAAACGGGAAAGTAAAGATACCGATGTCAATCCGATGGCAATCTATGAGATGCATATCGGTTCCTGGAAGCGGCCGGATGATGGAAGAGAATTTTATAATTATCGTGAAATTGCGGTTTTGCTTGCCGATTATTTACAGATGATGAATTACAATTATGTAGAGCTGATGCCGGTAATGGAGCATCCATATGACCCGTCATGGGGATATCAGGTGACAGGGTATTATGCACCGACGTCCCGTTATGGCTCACCGACGGATTTCATGTACTTTGTTGATTATCTGCATGGTAAGGGAATCGGTGTTATTTTGGACTGGGTTCCGGCACATTTCCCGAAGGATGATCATGGACTCGGACGCTTTGACGGTACATGCCTGTATGAGCATGAGGACAAGCGGCGCGGGGAGCACCCGCATTGGGGAACCTATATTTACAATTACGGAAGAAATGAGGTTCGCAATTTCCTTGTTGCAAATGCACTTTATTGGGCAGAAAAATATCATATAGACGGAATCCGTATTGATGCTGTGGCATCCATGCTTTATCTTGATTACGGTAGGGGAAACGGAGAATGGCTGCCGAATATTTATGGTGGAAATGAAAATCTGGAAGCGATTGATTTTATCAAGGAAGTCAACAGCAAGATGCACGAATTACACAAGGGTGTCATTATGATTGCAGAGGAATCAACGGCATGGCCGATGATGACGCATCCGGTTGAGGATGGAGGCCTTGGATTCGATTATAAGTGGAATATGGGCTGGATGAACGATTTCCTGAACTATATTAAGCTGGATCCGCTTTATCGCAAGTACCATCACAACGATTTGACATTCAGTATGGTATATGCGTACAGTGAAAAATTTGTTTTAGTGCTTTCTCATGATGAGGTTGTGCATGAGAAGGGTTCCATGATTACAAAGATGCCGGGAGGATATGAAGATAAGTTTTCAAATCTGCGTGTGGCATATGGTTATATGATGACACATCCGGGCAAGAAGCTCTTGTTTATGGGACAGGAGATTGCGCAGTTTTCGGAGTTTAATGAAGCCTCTGAGGTCGATTGGTCCTTGTTTGAATTTGATGCACATGTTTTCATGCAGGGCTATGTAAAGGAGTTAAATGCACTTTACAAAAATGAGCCTGCATTGTATGAGCTGGATTCATCCCCGGAGGGCTTTGAATGGATTAACTGTAACAGTGCCAATACAAGTCTTTTATCCTATATGCGAAAGGGAAACAATGAGAATGACACTCTCGTAATCATTTGCAACTTCACACCGATTGAGCATAAGGCGTACAAGCTGGCAACACCGTCCGGCGGTAAATGGCAGGAGATATTCTCCAGCGATAACGGAAAATATGGTGGTGAAGGAAGAAATAACAAAACAGCAAAGCAGGCAAAAAAAGCAGAGTGTGACGGGCAGGAGCATTACATCTCAGTTACGGTTCCGCCGTTATCCATATCAGTATTTAAGAAGAAAACAGGTAAATAAAAAAATTCAGGGCTGTCCTTACAACAAGGGCAGCCTGTAAATATTTTCGGGACAAATGATTATCTGTTTATATGAATATATTTAGAAACAAGAGGAGGCATCCGGTTGGAGGATATAAAGGATATAGAGCCTTCCAAGCTTCAGGCATTTTTGCGTGAGCTTGGTGACTGGGCATTGAATAAAGGGTTTCAACTCATACTTGCCATTCTGTGTATGTATCTCGGCGTAAAGCTGTCCCATTTGCTTGTGAAAATGATTCGTAAATCATTTAAAAAGTCAAATCTGGAGGAAAGCGTTGCGTCATTTTTACTGTCACTTATAAAATTTACATTGTATGCGGTCGTATTTATCACATCGGCATCCATAGTCGGATTTCAGGTGACATCCCTTGTAACGATTCTTGGTACAGCGAGCCTTGCAATTGGTCTTGCCTTGCAGGGCAGTCTCGCAAATTTTGCAGGCGGTGTGCTGATACTGATATTAAAACCGTTTAAGGTTGGGGATTATATTATTGAAAATGACAAGCAGTGTGAAGGTACCGTTACTTCCATCGATATCTTTTATACGAAGCTGTTGACCTATGATAACCGTATCATCGTCATACCAAACGGAAATATTACTTCCAATTCCCTGATTAATGTTACGGCGGTTGGAATTCGGAAGATGGACTTATCCGTCGGCGTTGCCTATGATTCCGATTTGAAAAAAGTCAAGGAAGTGCTGGAAAAGGTCGTGACACAAAATCAGTATTACGATGCAACGAGGGAGATGGATGTGTTTGTAGACTCCTTTCAGGACAGTTGTATAAAAATGGGTGTGCGCTTATTTGTAGCATCAGAGAATTACTGGAAGGCAAAATGGGAGATTACCGAGCAGATTAAATATGCATTTGATGAAAATTCCATCACGATTCCGTTCGAGCAGATGGAAGTGACAATTAAAAAGAACGAGGAATCACAGACCGGGACATCGTAACATGTGGAAAAAAATAGAATAATGTGATAATATAAGCCTTGCGGTGATGTGCGCTTGCGGACATCGACATAAGGCAAAAAGACATGGAAAAAGAGGCAGGAATATGTATTATAGCAATGTATTAGACTTAATTGGAAATACGCCATTGTTAAGCTTTCGGGAAACAATGGGGTATGATATTTATGCGAAAGCAGAATTTTTAAATCCCGGCGGAAGCATCAAGGACCGAATTGCAAAGAACATGATAGAGGTTGCAGAGGCACAGGGAAAGCTGAAGCCCGGTATGACGATTATCGAGCCAACCTCCGGAAATACCGGTATCGGTCTTGCATTTTGCGGTGTGAGAAAAGGATATAAGGTTATCATTGTCATGCCGGAAAATATGAGCGAGGAACGAAAGAAGATTATTAAGGCATTAGGCGCGGAGCTTGTTTTGACGGAGCCGAAATTGAGCATCGGCGGTTCCGTAGACAAAGCGACAGAGATTTGCAATTCCGACCCTGAAAAATACTTTATGCCGCAGCAGTTTATCAATCCGGCGAATCCGGATATCCATTATCGGACGACAGCCGTGGAGTTATGTGAACAGCTTGGCAAGGAGATTGATATCTATGTTTCCGGTATCGGAAGTGGTGGTACCTTACAGGGAGTCGCTAAATATCTGCTTGAACGGAATCCGAATACCCGAATCGTAGCCGTGGAACCGAAAAATGTATCTGCATTGCTCGGCGATGAGCCGGGACTGCATCAGATACAGGGAATCGGAGACGGCTTTATCCCGGAGATTCTTGACACGTCCATTATAACGGATATCGTAGAGGTTTCAGATGATGATGCAATCAATACGGCAAGAGAGCTTGCACGCGTGCATGGATTGCTTGTCGGAACATCTTCGGGTGCAAATATATGGACAGCGAAGCAGATGGCAAAGATATATGGAAAAAATAAAGTGATTGCGACAGTGCTGCCGGATCGCGCAGAACGTTATTTTAGCACAGCATTAATTTAATTTATATAGTTTAGGAGGCAAATGAAATGACAAAAATTGACATTCTTTCAGGCTTTTTGGGAGCAGGTAAGACAACATTGATTAAGAAGCTGATTGCAGAGGCATATCAGGGTGAGAAGCTGGTTTTGATTGAAAATGAATTTGGTGAGATCGGCATCGACGGAGGATTTATGAAGGATGCCGGTGTTGAAGTTACGGAGATGAATTCCGGCTGTATCTGTTGCTCTCTTGTCGGAGACTTCGGTACGGCTTTGAAGCAGGTTATTACAGATTACACACCGGACCGCGTGATAATTGAGCCGTCCGGTGTCGGTAAGCTGTCGGATGTTATGAAGGCAGTTGAGGATGTGCGCGAGGCAGCGGATGTTGTCATCAACAGTGCGACAACAGTTGTCGATGTGGCAAAATGCAAGATGTATATGAAGAATTTCGGAGAGTTCTTCAACAATCAGGTGGAGAGCGCAGGCACAATCGTTTTGAGCCGTACACAAAATGTGCCGGAGAAAAAGGTAAACGATACTGTTGCACTTTTGCATGAGCATAACAAAGAGGCTGCCATTATTACGACACCGTGGGATGACATTGACGGCAAGGTGATATTGGATGCGATGGAGCATGCGAATACACTTGACGAATTGATAAAAGAAGCAGTCGAGATTGCAAAAGCGCATGAGGCAGAGCATCACCACCATCATCATGACCATGACCATGGGGAGCATCATCACGAGCACGACCATGAGGAGCATCATCACGAGCACGACCATGAGGAGCATCATCACGAGCATGACCACGAGGAGCATCATCATGAGCATGACCATGAAGAACACCATCATGAGCACGGACCGGAGTGTACATGTGGCTGCCATGATCACCATGACCATCATGCAGATGAGATATTTACAAGCTGGGGCATGGAGACTGCAAAGAAATTTACAGATGCAGATATGGAAAAGATTTTAAAGACGCTGGCTGAGGATTCCGAGAAGTATGGTATGATTCTTCGTGCCAAAGGAATTGTGCCGAATACGGAGGGCGAATGGATTCACTTTGATTTGACACCGGGTGAATATGAACTTCGTAAGGGTGCAGCAGATTATACCGGAAAGCTCTGCGTCATCGGAAGCGAATTGAAAGAGAATCTGCTTGCAGAGCTGTTTGGCGTACAGTAAGGCGAAAGGAAGGATACAATATGGGACCAGCGAATAGTGAAGTCGAAGAAATTCCGGTATATATGTTTATGGGATTTCTGGAAAGCGGAAAGACTACATTTGCAAATGAGACTCTGATTGACAGAGGCTTTACAGAGGGAGAGCCGACCCTGCTTTTGGTCTGCGAGGAAGGAATCGAGGAATATGACGAGGATTATCTGAAAAGTCAGAATATCTTTGTAGAATATCTGGAGGAGGCGGATGTGAATACGGAGCATCTGCTGGACCTTCAGGATCAATATAAGCCTACGCGGGTTATGATTGAATATAACGGCACATGGAAGATGGATAAATTATTTTCCATCCGTGTTCCGAAGGGCTGGACGATTGTACAGGTTATCACATTCGTGGATGCTTCCACCTTTGATGTGTACGTGGCAAATATGAAGGCAATGATGATGGAACAGCTTTCCACGGCGGATATGATTATATTTAACCGCTGCGATGAGAATACAAAGCGGGCAGAGTATCGGAGAAGTATTCGTGCGGTCAATCGTCGTGCACAGGTAATTTTCGAGAATAAGGACGGATTGGCTGATGTCGGAAATGACGAGCTTGACCTGCCGTATGAAATTGACAAGCCTTGCATTGAACTTGAGGACGAGGATTTCGGAATATTCTACATTGACGCAAGTGATAATCCGGACCGATATGTCGGAAAGCAGATTGTGTTCAAGGCTATGGTTCACAAGCCAAAGGATTATAAGGCGGATGAATTTGTACCGGGAAGATTTGCCATGACATGCTGTGCGGACGATATCGCATTTATCGGATTTAAGTGCTATTCCAATCTGGCGAAGCATGTAAAGGACAGACAGTGGGTTACGGTAACCGGAAAAATTGACAAGGAGTATTATCCGGAGTTTGAGGGCGAAGGTCCGGTTATTCATGCCACAAAGATTGAACCTGCCAAGCCGGCAGAAGAAGAACTTGTATATTTTAACTGATAGTAGAATTTTGCGAAACGCATAGAATGTGTAATCATATATTTCGATATCAATTCATTTCATATACGATGTATTGAAAC
>CAZLZH010000097.1:0-5795 GCA_964563955.1 uncultured Bacteroides sp.
TACATTTGATATCGATGCAAATGGTATTGTTAATGTATCCGCTAAGGACCTCGGAACCGGCCGTGAGCAGCATATTACAATTACATCCGGAACATCACTTTCCGATGATGATATCGAAAGAGCAGTTAAGGAAGCTGCTGAGTACGAGGCACAGGATAAGAAGCGTAAGGAAGCTATCGAGGTTCGTAATGACGCAGATGCTATGGTATTCCAGACAGAGAGAGCACTTTCCGATGTAGGTGATAAGCTTTCTGAAAACGATAAGACAAAGGTTGAGGCAGATTTGAAGGCACTTAAGGATATTATCGAGAGCACAGATCCGGATGCCATGACAGATTACGATGTAGAGAAGATTAAGGCAGGCAAGGAAACTCTTATGAACAGTGCACAGGAATTGTTCTCAAAGCTTTATGAGCAGAACGGTCCTGGTGCAAATGCCGGAACAGGAACAGGCACTCCGGATTATTCAGATGATGTTGTTGATGGGGACTACAAGGAAATCTAGTAATACGAGAGATTCATTTGTTGAAAGCATATTACAAATATAAGGGTGAGTGCAAATGTCTGATAAAAGAGATTATTATGAGGTTCTCGGAGTCGCGAAAGGCGTCTCCGAGGCAGATTTAAAAAAGGCCTATCGTAAGGTAGCAAAGAAGTATCATCCGGATACAAATCCCGGCGATAAGGAAGCAGAAGAAAAATTTAAAGAGGCAGCAGAGGCATACGCTGTTTTATCCGACCCTGAGAAGCGTGCAAAGTATGACCAGTATGGTCATGCTGCATTTGAGCAGGGCGGCGGTCCTGGTGGATTTGGCGGATTTGACTTCTCGGATATGAGTGACATATTCGGTGATATTTTTGGCGATATGTTCGGAGGCGGAAGCCGTCAGAGACAATCCAACGGTCCGGTTAAGGGCGCCAATATTAAGACGACCGTGCGTGTAGGCTTTACGGATGCTGTGTTTGGTACACAGACCGAATTGGAGCTTCCACTTAAGGATGAGTGTGAGGTCTGTCATGGTACCGGCGCACAGCCGGGACATCAGCCGGAGACATGCGGCAAATGTGCCGGAAAGGGTCAGGTTGTCTATACACAGCAATCCTTGTTTGGTATGGCGAGAACAGTATCGGCATGTCCGGATTGTGGTGGCTCCGGAAAGATTATCAAGTATAAGTGCAGCAACTGTGCCGGTTCCGGTTATGTAAAGAGCAAAAAGAAGATTCAGGTTGCAGTTCCGGCAGGTATTGATAACGGACAGAGCATCCGTATTCGTGCGAAGGGTGAACCGGGTATCAATGGCGGCGAGCGTGGTGATCTGCTTGTAACGGTACTCGTTGACAGACATCCTACATTCCAAAGACAAGAGTACGATTTGTACTCTACGGAGCCAATCAGCTTTACACAGGCTGCACTTGGCGGTAAGATTACAGTTACAACGATTGACGGACCGTATGAGCTTGAGATCAAACCCGGTACACAGACGGATACGAAGGTAAAGCTGAAGGGTAAGGGTGTTCCGACGCTTCGTAATAAGACGGTGCGTGGTGATCATTATATTACGCTTGTTGTGCAGGTGCCGGATAAGCTGACAGAGGAGCAAAAATCTATTTTGAATCAGTATGCAAATACAACCGTAAATGCGCGTTCTTCTACGGATGCAGCTTCGTCCGGAGCATCGATTTTCGGAGATCACAAGCGCAAGAAAGGCTTTAAAAAGGGATTATAGGTAAAATAATATGATGTGGACAAAATTGACAATCGACACAACTGTGGAAGCAGTTGATCTGATGAGTGCCTTCCTGGATGAATTGGGCGTGGAGGGTATTATGATTGAAGATCATGTGCCACTTACCGAAGAAGAAAAGGCAGCTATGTTTGTTGACATTCCACTCGTTGCGGGCGAGGATGATGGAAGTGCAAGAATTTCCTGCTACATAGATGACTCTTTCAATATAGAATCTTTAAAGGCGGATATAGCTTCAGAGCTTACCCGCCTTGAAGCTTTTATACCGGTAGGCAGTAAAACGATTACATTATCCGAAACCGAGGACAAGGACTGGATGAACAATTGGAAACAGTTTTTCCATCCGGTACGCTTGTATGATGATATCGTTATCAAGCCGACATGGGAGCAGCTTGAAGATCAAAGACCGGGCGATATGGTGATTGAGATTGATCCGGGTATCGCATTCGGTACAGGTTCGCATGAGACGACACGACTTTGTATCGGACAAATCAAAAAATATTTAAAGCCGGGCGATACTGTATTTGACGTCGGGTGCGGAAGCGGAATTTTATCCATTATCAGTGCAAAGCTCGGAGCAGGGTTTGTACATGGCATGGATATTGATGAAATTGCGGTGCGTGCCAGCGAGGAAAATGCAGAGCTGAATCACATGGATACAAAGCAGATTCGGTTTTCATGTGGAAATCTTCTTGCAGATAATTATATCGGAAAGGGAACGACATTTGAACTGGATCGTTCCGCAATCAAGGAGACACAACATATTGAGGCAGATATGCAGTATGATATCGTCGTGGCAAATATCTTGGCGGATGTCATCGTTCCGTTATGCTCCGTCATTGGTCCATTTTTAAAGAAGGGCGGCTATTTTATCACATCCGGTATTTTGGACAGCAAGGAAGAGGATGTGCGGCAGGCGATGCTTGGAAATGGATTTAAAATTGTTGACGTTGTGCATATGAATGATTGGGTTTCCGTTATCGGAAAAAAATAGACATGTAGCGTCTGCTCATTGGATAAAGACAAATGTTGCATGAGCGGATGTCCAACAGGGGAGAAAACGGGATGATATCAAGTCCGTCAGACAGAAGCATGCATGACACCCAGTATTTAAAGCCGGGTGTTATTTTAAAGCAACGATATAAAATTGAAGACGTGATCGGTTCCGGCGGTTTTGGAATTACATATAAAGCATGGGATCCGTTGTTGCAGGCTTATGTTGCAATCAAGGAGTATTATCCGTCCGGTGTTGCAACACGAGCCCCTGAGTCATCGAAGGTCTGTGTGCCTGCGGAAAGTAAAAAAGGCGAATATCATAGGGGCTTGATTCGGTTTTTAAAAGAAGCGCAGGATGTTGCCAGATTTCAGTCAGAACCCAATATTGTCAGTATCTATGATTATCTGGAAGAAAATGATACAGCCTATATGGTGATGGAATATCTGCACGGCTGGACACTTAAACAATATGCAAGTGAGCACGGCGGAAGGTTATCACAGGACTTTTTGATTCATGTATGCTTATCCGTAACGGATGCACTGACTGTTGTGCATGAGGCGGGCATGATTCATCGGGATATCAGTCCGGACAATATATTTGTATGTGAGGACTTTACGATTAAGCTGATTGACTTCGGGGCAGCAAAACAGGTGTATTTCGATCGGGAACAGACATTATCCGTCATATTAAAGCAGGGTTATGCACCTCCGGAGCAGTATGCAAACAAAGAGAAGCAGGGCCCTTGGGCAGATATTTACGCGCTTGGAGCAACGCTTTATTATGCGGCAACCGGAGAAAAACCCGAGGAATCCATCAGCAGAGTGTTGGAGGATACGGTTGAAGCAGTCAATAAGAAAAATATAGAAATTTCAGAAAGTTTTTCATATGTCATTATGAAGGCGATGGCAGTGAAGACAGAGGAACGCTATCAGAGTGCGAAAGAACTGCGGGAGGCTGTGCTTGCAGGTAAAAACAGCAAAAGTATCGGAGCTAAAAAATATATAGTTGTCGGCATTGTATGCTTGCTGGTTATGATTGCAATCTATATATGGAAATATCGTAAGCAATCGGAACAGCCGGATGAACCTCCGGTGTCTGCGACGACAGATGCGACTGTATCAGATGCAGCCCTGTCACATGCGTTATCGGATTCCGATGAGATGGCATCGACAGAGGCGACAGCTACGGACGCAAAAGAAGATGCAGATCATAATTCGGATAACACTATGATTATGCATGTTCCAACGAAAGAGGAGCAGGAAATCAGGGATGTATTAACGATTAGAAGTTCGCAATCCGAGTGGGTCAGTGTGGATAAGTTTGAATATTGTCCGGATGAAAATAGGGGTTGGGAGGGATTTGTACCGGCCTCTGAAGCTTCAGATGGTTATGCATATTATGAAAGACAATACGAGGGTGATTGTATTTTGATGTCATTGAAGTATATGGATACATTGAAACAAGATCCTCCTTCTGTTTATGATGAGAGTGTGTGGTATGCCTTTACTTTTAAAAAGCAGAATGAGAGTGGACAGTATGTAACCATTACAAATGAGGAATGGGAAGATAATGATTACAGCTCTTGGTTTAGTCCGGAATCTCTATATGCAAGCGATGCTTATACATTATATATTCCGTTGGATGATTCTTTGGAGGATGGACAATATCAGGTTTATTTCAGCTCTAACCACTATAACAAAGATACGACTATAACGATTTTTCAAGCAACTGTGGAGTTTACATTGCACAGAGGAAAGTAACCTCTGTGCTTTTTTATGCCAAAATTGACATATTTTTGTATAAAAAATGCATTATTCGTTTTGGTACATGCATATTTGTTATCATATCGTGTGTAAGGATGTTCAAAAAAAGCAGGTACACAATATTGAATTGCATGCGGCAATGATGTGTGGCTGCATAATCTATTACGTTGGAATATGATTACATATTATATCGAAAATATAGCATATTCGGCAGGATTTTGTTTTGGCGATATTTTTTATGCTAAAATCAAAAAAATGAGAATTGAAATCGGGGAAGATGACAAAGGATGAAAGTAGGAATTTGCGAAGAAAGCTACGAAAAGCAATGTGAAATCAAAGGGCTGCTACAGACATTATACGATGGGGAACAGTTTTTTGAAATTCAGTCATATACGCCAAATGAAATCAAACTTGATATGGAGGATATGGTGTTTGACTGTGAAATTTTGATTATGGATACGGAGTATCCGGACAGTGGTGTAAATGGAATTGTACTTGCCAAACAAATCAATAAAGCATTTCCGTTTTGCAGAATCATTTATCTGACAGAAAATGATAATGCAATCAAGGATGTTTATGAAACAAATCATTGTTATTTTATCCGATACAAGGATGTACAGCATGTATTTGCATTGGCTATGCAAAAGGCTGTAAATATGGTGGAACATGACATACAGCGAAAAATACTGGAGGTGATCTGCGAGGGGCATCATGTTTTTATCAATGATGAGGATATTATATACATAGAAAAATGCGGAAGAACGATCAATATTGTGACGTGTTATCGGGAATATATCTGTTATGAATCCCTTGCGGGTATACAGAGGATGCTTGGAAGCAACATGATTCGCGTACATGGTGGCTATGTCGTGAATCTTGCATACGTTACATATTTGGGCGTTGAATTTTTGGAGGTTCAAAGCCAAAAGGTGATTCCGATTGGCAGAACATATAGTAAAGATGTGAAAAAAGCATATCAGAACTATTGGAAATGAGGAGGAACTATCATGAACGAAGAGAATGATTCAGGATAGTACCGACGACATGCCTCTGAGCGAAGCGAAGAGGCGATACATATTTATTATGAGGAGGAAAGAAGTATGAAGAAGATGAAGAAACCATTTGCATTTATATTGGCGTCAGCACTTATGGTGAGTGCCATGACAACAAATATAAATGCAAAAGCAGCAGAACCAGGCAACTTAACAGAGGTTGCAACGGAGACGGATACGGACACGCAGCTTGAGGAAGCGGAGATTTATGTGAACGATATTCCGACAGATAATGTTG
>CAZLZH010000098.1:0-5696 GCA_964563955.1 uncultured Bacteroides sp.
AGCAAAAACTCCGGAATTACTTCTTTGATGTTATCTGCAATAAATACCTGATTATTATAGAGCTTGATTGTACCCTCAAGCTGATCATACTGTGTATTAATCTTCGGGAAATATAAAATACCCTTTAAGTTAAACGGATAGTCCATGTTCAGATGAATCCAGAACAACGGCTTCTTAAAGTCGAGGAACACATGCTGATAAAAATCAATATACTGTTCCTCCGTACAGTCCTTCGGATTTCTCATCCAGAGAGGATTGGTGTCGTTTAACGGCTTACGCTCCGGTTCTTTTTCTTCCTCTGCTTCCTCTGTATCACTTGCTTCCTTTGTATCACCGCCATCTTCTTTCTTCGGCGCATCTCCCACAAGCTCATCTTCCTGTGTCGTATCAACCTCGATAACCTTTTCCTCGGAAGCCTTCTTTAAAGCCTCCTCTTCTTTATCCTCATTGATAAAGTAGATATTGTATGGCATAAATGCACAATATTTCTGAATAACCTCACGCACACGGTACTCATTTGCATATTCGAGACAATCCTCATTCAGATACAGAGTAATGGCTGTACCTCGGATATCATCATCGCTTTCACCCATCGTGTAGTTTGTACCGCCATCGCACTCCCAGTATACCGGCTTTGCATCCTTCTTATACGAGCAGGTTTCAATCGTCACCCGATCGGCAACCATAAATGCAGAATAAAATCCGAGACCAAAGTGTCCGATGATCTGCTCATCTCCACCTTTATCCTTATACTTGTTGATAAAGTCCGTCGCACCGGAGAAGGCGATCTGATTGATGTATTTATCAACCTCTTCCTCTGTCATACCAAGGCCGTTATCTACGAATGTAAGTGTCTTGTCCTTTGCAGATGCATAGACCTCAATCTTATATTCTTCGCCCTCTGTCTCCTCAAAATCGCCCATCACGGCAAGCTTCTTTAACTTTGTGATTGCATCGCATCCGTTTGATATTAACTCACGAATAAAAATATCCTGATCAGAATATAACCATTTCTTTATGATCGGAAAAATATTGTCACTGTTAATTGATAAATTACCCTGTCGTTCCATAATATATCTACCTCCTTAACTATATGGAATCGTATGATAGATATAATAATACGCCATTTTGGGAAAGTCAAGGGAAAATTAGCACTCATTCAAAATGAGTGCTAATAATTATTCTATATAATATAGTTTGACTGTTGAATCCCACACATGTTCTAATGTTTTATCCAGTGTAAAAACCTTCATGGATGTACCGGTTGTGACATGCAGCGTATCATGCTCATAAATCACATTCATAAACAAAGCGCTGACATCGTCCGACTGATACGGCAGGTTATTCATCTCCAAAAGCCGGTTGACATTTTCCCGATTGAACATAAAGATAATCCGAAAACTGATGGGAAGCCGTTTTCCTTTTATATAATCAAAAATCGTGTGCTTAATATCCTTCCATTCGATATATTCGGGCAGCGCATCCTGCTCCTCCGAATCATAATAATCACGATTGATTCTGCCATTTATATAATAATCCAATTTTGTCTTAACACGCGCCTCATACAGATAAAAGCTGTCGAACTTTTCCTGTTCAAAAAGCTCTTTCATGTATGACGCCTTATTTTCCATCGTAAAAGTTTCCACTCTGCCTACCTCTGATTCAAATATATTGTTATCAAATCATATTTCCCATACGGTTCATTCATATATTGAAAATATTGTACCG
Organism: uncultured Bacteroides sp.; assembly: GCA_964563955.1. GTDB lineage: Bacteria > Bacillota > Clostridia > Lachnospirales > Lachnospiraceae > Coprococcus_C. The sequence continues at coordinate 1,729 of CAZLZH010000098.1, forward strand.
AACCGACCTCCCGCATAAAGGAATAATCAAAATCATCGACATAATCCGTCACGACAACCTCCATTTTCGCAGTTGCATTGTGTAAAGCCGTATCCGTAAGCAGCTTTTTGAAGTCTTCGGAATCACAGATTAAATCATTTTTTGTAAAGTAATTATACGCATCACTGTCACATTTTGGGAAATTATCCCGCTTCCAGTCATGATTTACATCCATGATTTCATCATCCACATTGAAATATGCATGTCCTGCAAATGTACCGCGGTCCGGCAGCGGATCATCCCATGTTGCATCCACCTGATACCATGCTCCATCCAGACAGACCTGATTCCATGCATGCAACTCTTCATCGGCTGTTCCCGTCACAATCCGATTTTCAATACCTACACATGTCATGAGCAGAGCCATAGCCTCCGCGTATCCGTTACAGACTGCCGTTTTCTGAACAAGTGCACCATACGCACGATATGCATAATCCTTTGATGTATCAATATAGCCATATTTGCAGTTTTTTACAATATAATCATGAATTGCAAGCTCCATCTCATACTCGCTCATCCCCGGTTCTATAATCTGCGCAAGCACCTCTGTCACTTTATCATAAAGCTTATACGCACGCGCATGATCCGACGGAATCTCCATGCCATTCACATATTTCTGATATACATAATAATTATCCGATATTTCGTAGCGAAGCGTAATACGCATTCCATCCCTGCTTTTTTCCGTAATCGCATACTGCTCCACCACGCCATTCATGCTGCATATATTTTCATTTATATTTGCAATATCATTTTCAGTAATTCCGGAAACATAAAATACTCCTGATTTTTTCCCGGAGTCAATCTGATTCGTCACCATCTGTGTCAGTTCAGGCATGTCATAGGCTGTCTGATCCGGATGCAGATAAGAACCGATTCTGAAATTAAAAAAATAAAATACCAATATGATAATAACCGCCAATACCGGAATCCATATATGCACTTTTCCTCTTTTTTGTTCCATCTATTTCTTTCTCCTGCCGTCTTCCTGCTCGCTTTCCTTCTCATCCTCTGTATACTGACTATTTTTTCCGAGCACGATTAAAACTACCACCAAAACAATAGACACGATCAGACAGATTGCCACAAGCAACGGTTTTCCGTTGTCTCCGGTCATCGCAACTAAGTTTGCCAAAAACGTATTCATCACTATATGACCTCCTAATACTTTCTCTCAATTATTTTAATGGATAGCCGGCACTTCCGCAACCATTTTATTTTTTTCTTGAGTATCCATGCGCTTTGATGTAGAATGAAGTGATTAAGAACAAAAGAATGTGAGGTACATGTATGGCGCAATTATGGGGCGGTCGATTCACAAAAAAGACCGATCAGCTTGTATATAATTTCAACGCATCGATTGGATTTGACCAGAAATTTTATAAACAGGATATTCGCGGAAGTATTGCCCATGTGACAATGCTTAGTGCTTCCGATATTCTGACCGATAGCGAGCGTGACCAAATTATAGATGGATTAAACGGAATTCTTGCAGATGTTGAAAACGGGACTCTCAAGATTACATCGGAGTATGAAGATATTCACAGCTTTGTGGAGGCAAATCTGATTGACCGGATTGGAGACGTGGGAAAAAAGCTTCACACCGGGCGTTCAAGAAACGATCAGGTTGCACTTGATATGCGTCTCTTTACGCGTGATGAGCTTGTGGAAGTAAAACAGCTGCTAATCACTCTGATGCAGGAGCTTCACAAGCTGATGAAGGAAAATGTTGATACCTATATGCCGGGCTTTACACATCTGCAAAAAGCGCAGCCTGTGACATTTGCCCATCATGTCGGTGCTTATATGGAAATGTTCAAGCGTGATTACAGCCGTATATGTGATATCTATGACCGTATGAATTACTGTCCGCTTGGTGCCGGTGCACTTGCCGGAACCACCTATCCGCTTGACCGGAATTTAACTGCGGAACTGCTTGATTTTGCCGGTCCTACGCTTAACAGTATGGATTCCGTTTCGGATCGTGATTATGTGATAGAAATGCTGTCCGCATTTTCTACGATCATGATGCATCTGTCCCGATTCTCAGAGGAAATCATCATTTGGAATTCCAACGAGTATCAATTTGTGGAGCTTGATGATGCATACAGCACCGGAAGTTCCATTATGCCACAGAAAAAGAATCCGGATATTGCTGAGCTTGTCCGCGGCAAGACCGGGCGTGTCTACGGCGCGCTGATGTCGATTCTCACAACAATGAAAGGGATTCCGCTCGCCTACAACAAAGACATGCAGGAGGACAAGGAGCTTACCTTTGATGCCATTGACACAGTCAAAGGGTGTATCGCCCTCTTTACAGGCATGATTTCCACCATGAAATTAAACAAGTCGGTTATGGAAAAAAGTGCCATGAATGGTTTTACAAATGCAACTGATGCGGCAGACTATCTTGTAGGACATGGTGTTCCGTTCCGGGACGCACACGGAATCGTCGGACAGCTTGTGCTTTACTGCATCGAAAAAAACAAATCCCTGCTTGATTTATCCATAGAGGAATATCAGGCAATCAGCCCGACATTTGAAGAGGATATCTATGATGCCATCAGTCTGGAAACTTGTGTAAGCAAGCGTAATACAATCGGTGCTCCGGGAAAGGAAGCGATTCTTTCTGTCATCAAAATCAATGAGGCATATCTGAAAGGTTTGACTATGAATGAGGAGGCGTGTTTATGAACCGAACAACGAAAGCAAAATATGACATGGCAACCCGTATGTTAAAAGGCCGTATCGATGCGGAGGATGTTGCCATGATGTCGGGGCTTCCCCTTGAGGAGGTAGAAAAGCTCAAAGAGGAGGTCGTTCCGAGAAATACAGACGCAGAAGTATTAAGCCGTCTGGACAATAAAGATCTGGATATCGGACAGATTATCTACGACGACGAACTGACAGAGGAGGAAGCACCGCAAAGCTACCCCGGTTCCGATATTTTATAAGCACAAAAAATACCGGATTTTGAAAATTTCAAAATCCGGTATTTTTTATATTTTATATCTGCTCATACAATCGCTCATAAATTTCTGCTGAATTCGACCAGCTGTAATTCTGCTTCATCGCACATTCCTGCATCTTCTTCCATGCATCCTTACAATCGAAGAAAATACGCTTAGAATAGTTAATCGTATTCAACAACTCATGTGCATTATAGTTTGCAAAGGAGAAACCGGTTCCCTCTCCCGTAAACTCGTTATACGGAATAACCGTGTCCTTCAATCCGCCTGTTTCACGCACGATCGGGAGCGTGCCATAACGAAGTGCCATGAGCTGTGTCAATCCGCATGGTTCAAAGCGGGAAGGTACTAACATAGCATCACAGGCTGCGTACATCTTATGCGATAGATCATCAGAATAATAAATGTTTGCAGATACCTTCGCCGGATGGATTCCCTGATAATAACGGAACATATCCTCATAACGTCTCTCACCGGTTCCAAGCACGACAAACTGCGTACCGTCCGTGCATATATCATTCATAATCCGGTCTACAAGATCAAGTCCCTTTTGATCCGTCAAACGAGATATAATACCGATCATATATGCATTCGGATCCTCCGGAAGCCTGAGCTGCTTTTGCAGCGCAACCTTGTTCATAACCTTATTCTTACGGAAATTACTTGTCGTATAATTTTTGTAAATCTTCTTATCGGTTGCCGGATCATAATCCTTGTAATCAATACCATTTACAATTCCCCACAGACTTTCATGTCTGGCACGAAGCAGTCCGTCGAGTCCCTCTCCGTAATATGGAGTCTGAATTTCCTGTGCGTACGTATTTGACACAGTCGTGATCTTGTCTGCATATACAAGCCCTCCCTTGAGCATGCTTGCATCCTTATCGATCTCCAGCTTATCCGGTGTGAAGAGATAATCCGGAAGTCCCGAATATTCCTTAATCGTCTTGATATCCCATC
>CAZLZH010000099.1:0-4551 GCA_964563955.1 uncultured Bacteroides sp.
AAACAGAACAGGAATTGGAAACTGCAAATGTTGGAAATTCTGCGTATATGCCACTTACAAAGGTGGCAAGCAAAAGGGAGATATTTTGGATTGGAGATGCAATAAATAAATATTTATATAATACTGCGTTATCTGTATGGAATATTGTTATGACATTATATAGTCAAAAACATGTAAAACAGAATTTGCCAAAATTAGAGGAAATAATTAGGGATAACGCAAAAAAGATGGGGGATCCGAGTGTAAGAATATGGAATAATGAACATAACCCATATAGTGAAATCAGTAGTGCAAGAAAAACTTATTACAATCTTGTAAAGAAATTACAACCATACAAGCTTCAAATTGATGAATATCCAAGTGTTTTTGCATTTTCACTAGCAAATGTAATCATTAATGTAGAACATGTTTTTCCAAATAAACTAAATTGTTTAGAGATGTCGATGGAGACAGTTGCTTTTTATGCACATGTAGATTTTTAATTGGAAGGAGACTGGATATGGAATTTTTTTTAAAAAAACTTAGTGATACAAGATGTGAAGAATTGAATAAACTTGGAATTAAGGATCCAGAAAGAAGAGAACAAATTGATTTTAGAAATACTGATAATTTTACAATAACAAATGATGATGAATATTATATTTTACTAAAATTTTATCCAAGAATGGAGTTTATAAGCGAGACATGGTATTTAAAGCAAATATTTGTTATGGGAACAGAGTATATATTCTTTGAGGTGCATATTGAAGATGGCTATGAAAAGTGTATAAATGGGATAAAATATCAGACAAGAATTATTGAAATTAAGAAAAATGAAACTATTCAAAATATTGATAAAGAAGTTCTTGGAGTACTAAAAGATGCTTTAGTAGAGGCGAATCAGGCACATTTTAGGGCTTCAACCAGTGATACTATAAAAGAAATTATTTGTACGATAAAATATGATGGGGAGGAACTGTAATAATGAGGTTTGAAGAGTGGCTAGAAATAATTGAGGAATTAAAAGGGGATAGTGATGCTAAGACATTAGAAAATTTATATAATTATATTTCGCTAAATTACTCATCAAAAATAGCTGAGGGAACAGAAGGAATCGTTTATTATGGTACTGTTTTAGAAGGTACTGCAAGTACAGATTCTGTATATGCATATCAGTTTGTAGATGCAATAACAAATACAACATCATTAGATAAAACATATCAATACATATCTGATACAGAAATAGGTCAGTTAATTAATGATAAAAGTTTTATAAATGCAATTAGCGAATACTTTGGCACTGAGGCACTTAATAATTCAATTTGGGATGGAATTGATAATTCTGGAATTATTATATTTCAAGATGGGTCTAGTGCAATAGCAATTAATGATTTTTTCTCTTATAATTATGTTAATAGTCTTGATTGCTCCAATGTTACGACCCTTTTTTCTGGTTCTTGTGTGAAAGGAGATTCTTATAATGCGTTTTGCAGAACAGAGTTTGAAGCAATTATAGATAATAACTCAATAAAGACAATAAATGGAGTAGACAAAGTTGTATTTTATGATATATATTGTTCATCTCCAACAGGTAAGGAATTAGAAAATGTCTGTGATGCTCTTAAAGTATCGCAAGCAAGCGAATTAAAAGATATATATTATGAAATAAATTATGGTAAAGATGGTAAAATTGAATTTTTAAATATTGTTAGTAAAGAAACAGAAGGAGCAACTCAGTTGCTAGACACGATAACTGTGGATAATAAAATATCCTCAATTGATAATATTTTAGAAACATGTACAGAATTACCTGCAGAATCGAAAGCAGTGCTACAATCAATTAGAAAAGAATGCGATGTTGATACAACACGTTTAAATGGAATAGATTCAGAAAAAGTTGAATTTTCTGAAAAAAGTAAGAATGCTATTAGTGAGTATGAGAAATGTTCTGGAGAAAAAATAGATACTAGCAAGCTTTCTTCAAAACTGATAAGGCGATTCAACAAAATAATGAAATTTGTTGATAAATGTTCAGACGTATTAGATATTGCAGATGTTATCATGACGGTAGTGAAAGTAAAAGAACTATATGAACAGGGCGATATTGATGAGGCTTCATCAGAACTGCGTCGCTATGGAATTACAAATCTGTTAAGTATGGCATTTGCTAGTGAAGCGGCGATGCTTATAGGAGGATTGAATCCTGTTGTGGGTATGATGTATGTTGTATGTATGGGGGTTTACGGTTCCGTAATAGGAGAAGCAATTAGTGATATTGTAGATGAGGTGTATGATTGGTTCGAAAGAGCCGGAGCGTATATTTTCCCAGTGGATCCATTGGTACTTGATTTAGACGGAGATGGCGTTGAAACTGTTTCCGTAAAGGATGGTGTTTATTTTGATTTTGATGGGAATAACTTTGCTGAAAAAGCTGGATGGGTAGGAAAAGATGATGGCTTGCTGGTTAGAGATGTGAATAAAAATGGGGATATTGACAATGGTCAGGAGCTGTTTGGTGATTCTGTATCTCAGAATGGATTTGAAGCCTTAAAGAGCTTTGATACAAATGGAGATGATAAGATTGATAATCAGGATCAAATCTTTTCGGAACTGCGGGTATGGAAAGATGTCAATCAAAATGGAAAAGTGGATGAGAGAGAACTGTATAATCTTGAGGATTTGGGAATTGTCGGTTTTGATTTAAATTATGACAATATCAACAAACGGGATGTAAATGGTAATTCCCATACGCAAACAGGTGCATATATCAAAGCCGATGGCAGCTTGGGTACAATGGAGGATGTATGGTTCAAGAAGGATTCTGCGGATACGCATGTCGTTCAAAATGTTCCGTATGATGAAGCATTAGAGGAGCAAAAAGAAATATGGTATTTGCCGGATATCAGAGGATATGGTAATCAGTATAGTTTACATCAGGCTATGTTGCGTGATGAAACAGGAAAATTGAAAAATCTTCTTGAACAATATATTGCGGAAAAAGACGCGAATAAGCGTAAAGCGATGATAACTAACATTATATATGTATGGACTGGTGTAGAGAATGAAAGCAGTACCGCCAGAGGAGGCAATATATCGGATAGTAGAAAATTAGAAGCGTTAGAGGTGATCAGTGGACGTGATTTTGAAAGTGCATATGGAGCAAATCCTGTATATCAGGCAGGGCAATACATAGAACAATCGTTTGATCAGCTTGTCGAAATGTACTATGTTGAATTGGAGCGACAAACGACGTTTTCCGATCTGTATTTTTTGTTACTTCAGAATATTGATTTTGATGCACAGGGAGATCCCTGCTTTGACACGGAGCAGGTAAGTGAAAAACTGGCGGAACAATATGCGATGAATCCTTTGGAGGGAAGGAGGTTTGCAATTCGGTTTTTCAGTAATGTAAAAAGCGTAGGTTTATTTCAATGGATAAATGCAGAAGCTTTAACAAACCAGCTTCCGATGCTTGGCTCGGACATACTGTATCAAATCAATTATTCAGGTGATGATGTCATTTACGGTACTTCCGGTAATGACAAATTGGAAGGCGGAATAGGTAATGATGTGATACGAGGAAATATAGACGATGACATGTATTACTTTAGCTTGGGAGATGGTGAGGATACGATTATAGAAACCGGCGATGGAAATGATAAAATTATGTTCGCAGAAGGGATAAAGGCATCGGACATAGAACTGGTAAAAAGTGGAAGGGATCTTTATTTGATAAATAGGAAGGGTGCGGATCGAATTAAGATTCAGGATTTCTTTTATAGTAAGAGATATGTTGTAGAGAGCGTAGAATTTGCTGACGGAAGTAAGTGGAATTTGGCAGATCTGACAGATAAAGACATCTGTTATTATGGATCAGACGACGATGACAGCATCACTTTAAATGATGGTCATGGAAAGATTCCAAAGTATACGATACACGCGGGAGCAGGAACTGATACGATCTATGCATATGGCGGAAGCGATACGATATATGGGGAAGCCGGAAACGACAAAATTTATGCGGGAAGCGGGGATGACAGGATCACAGGCGGAACCGGAGACGATTATATAAGGGGAGAAACCGGAAACGATACATATTATCTGAATCTGGGGGATGGAACCGATACGATAGATGATTTTGAAAACAGCCAGACATCCGGAAGGGATGACAGGATCGTGTTCGGGGAAGGAATCCGTCCGGAGGATGTGTATATGGAGAGGATCGAAAGGAATCTGTATATCCGGTACTCTGAGACAGACAGTGTCACGGTAGAGGGCGCATATTATAACAGTGAAGGAAACTATCAGGTGGAATCCATCGTGTTTGCGGATGGAACCGTGTGGAATGGGGAAGAGATCGGGAAACGATGCAACACAAGACACGGAAGTGATGAGGGTGAACGGATGGATGGCTATGACAGGATGCTGGCGTACGACCCGAACGAGACATTCTATGCGGGAGCCGGAGATGATACGATCTATGCATATGGCGGAAGCGATACGGTATACGGGGAAGACGGAAACGACAAAATTTATGCGGGAAGCGGGGATGACAGGATCACAGGCGGAACC
>CAZLZH010000099.1:4651-5557 GCA_964563955.1 uncultured Bacteroides sp.
TGCTGGCGTACGACCCGAACGAGACATTCTATGCGGGAGCCGGAGATGATACGATTTATGCATATGGCGGAAGCGATACGGTATACGGGGAAGACGGAAATGACAAAATTTATGCGGGAAGCGGGGATGACAGGATCACAGGCGGAACCGGTAACGATTATCTGAACGGAGATACCGGAAACGATACGTATTATCTGAATCTTGGGGATGGAACCGACACAATACGCGATTATGAAAACAGCGAAACATCCGGAAGGGATGACAGGATTGTGTTCGGGGAAGGAATCCGCCCGGAGGATGTGTATATGGAGAGGATCGGAGATGACCTGTATATCCGGTACTCTGCGACAGACAGCGTCACAATAGACGATGCGTACTATTACAGTAACGAAAGATGTCAGGTAGAGAACATGGAGTTTATAGATAATTCTAAGTATTCGATCAATTATAAAGATTTAAATCTTGATTTGGTAGAAGCCGGTGATTCTATGAATGAGGAAGAAGTGTTGGATACTTACACGGAAACAATTGCATCTGAAATTATAAATGCCAATGCAGATAATGTGGAAGAAACCACTTTAATAAACGATTCGGCTTATAATGTTGATGCGTTGGTTGAGAGTATGACCAACCTGACCGTTCAGGAAATGTCAGAGATACCATCAGACAATGTTGCAGATACGATTGAAGCTTGTGCTACTATAAATGAGGATACTAATTCTCAGTTATGGATCGAAAAATAATTTATTTTAGGTTATTGCGAAACGCAATACAGTTATATGGACACACATTCTATGCGTTTCGCAAACTAACCTTGTATTTCAGTGCATATTGTATTAAAATTATTATAATTATGCGATTAACTGCAATATATAGAATGACTGGGACTGTTGCATAAATTTTGTA
>CAZLZH010000100.1:0-5489 GCA_964563955.1 uncultured Bacteroides sp.
CTGCAATTCCCGAGACGGAGGATTATATCAAAGGGTTGATTAATCTGCGTGGAAAGATTATTCCGGTTATTGATGTAAGACTTCGGTTTAAACAAGCACCATTTGAATACAATGATCGAACCTGTATTATTGTAATTAACGTAAAGTCTACGGTAGTAGGTTTGATCGTTGAGAAGATTGCAGAGGTGGTTGAGATTAAAGAAGAAAATATTCTGCCACCACCTACAATCGGGCGAGCTGACAAGGTTCAAAACAAGTACGTATATGGAATCGGTAAAGTAGGAGATTCCGTAAAATTGCTTTTAGACCCGGATAAGCTCTTAAATGACGAGGATTTGTCAGTTGCTGAAAAGGTAAACAATATGGACGAAATTGAGGAAGAATGTGAGGTATAAAAATATGAAAGATATGAAGATGAAAACAAAAATGATTATCGGTTTTGCAATTCCTATTATTCTGTCAATTATTAATGTTTTATTGGGAATGTCTTCGGTAAGAAGAATGGAAAATATTACAGTTGAAGGTCAGGATGAGGAGTTGACAACCATTGAACAGATACTGGCTGAAATTGGTGCGGATGAGGAAAAAGGCAGACTTTTTACAGATGCGCTTACAGAATTAAAAGAAGAGCAGATTGCAACGATGACAAAGTCAGCAAATTCTTCGAATATATTTAGTGGTATTTTGATTGCAGTATCTGTTTTGGTTTCTCTTTTTATAGCAGCATCTTTGATTAAAGCGATTAATAAATCGGTTACCGAATTATCGAATGCTGCAACTGATATTGCATTAGGACGTGTCGACATTCAAATGGTGAAACATCACAATGATGAGTTTGGCGCGTTGATTGACAAATATACAGAAGTTATTGACAATATGAAGTATCAGGCAGGCGTCGCAGAAGAACTCTCACATGGTAACTTAACGGTTACTGTTACACCGAAGTCAGCAGAGGACGTTCTTGGTAACGCATTGAAGAGTGTAATTGAGGGTAACCATAAGTTACTGAGCGATATCAATGAAGCAGGTTATCAGGTAACGGTAGGTTCTTCACAGGTTGCAAGTGCCAGCCAGTCTTTGGCTCAGGGTTCTACAGAGCAGGCAAGTGCAATCGAGGAGATTACAGCATCTATTGATGAAATTGCAGAAAAGACAAAGCAGAACGCAGAACAGGCAAATTCAGCAGCAGAATTGGTAGTAAGAGCAATTAAGGATGTACAGGAAGGAAACGAGCAGATGCATGATATGATGGCTGCTATGCAGGATATCAATAAGTCATCCGAAAGCATTTCCAAGATTATTAAGGTTATTGATGATATTGCATTCCAGACAAACATTCTTGCATTGAATGCAGCAGTTGAGGCAGCCAGAGCCGGTGAAGCAGGTAAGGGCTTTGCAGTTGTAGCAGAAGAAGTAAGAAGCCTGGCTGCAAAGAGTGCAGCAGCTGCATCTGAGACAGCAGAATTGATTGAGGATTCTATCGGTAAGGTATCAACAGGTTCTAAGCTTGCTGAAGAGACAGCAGAAGCACTTAACATTATTACTGATGTTGTACAGCAGAGTGAGATTCTGATTAACAGCATTGCAGAGTCTTCAAATTACCAGGCAACTTCTGTAGCTCAGATTGAGCAGGCAATTACTCAGGTATCTCAGGTTGTTCAGACAAACTCCGCTACAAGTGAGGAGTGTGCTGCTGCCAGTGAGGAACTGTCAAATCAGGCATCCAGAATGCGCGATTTGCTGTCAGTTTACAATTTGGGTAATAAGTCAGCTTCATCATCAGCATCAAGAGGAAGCAGCTATGCAGCTTCAAGTGATGCAAATGAGCAGATTATTTCCTTGGATGATGGATTTGGTAAATACTAATTTACATCAAAAAAAGAGTTGTGCATTGCACAGCTCTTTTTTTGTTTGGAATGCTTCGTATTTTTGCAATCATATGTGTAGCTTTTACTTGTGGAAAGCTGATTTCAAAACTGAGACTGCCAGCCATTCTTGGCTGGTTGTCTTTCTGATAGAGCATAGTGTGGATTACTGATTGATCATTATGTGTTCCACTCGTTTGTATTAAACTATTTGTTAATCGGAATTGCAACATCTACGTTGGAAGCCTTTGCTTCATCCCTTGCAGCGATTGTGTCAGGAACGATTGTAGCAGCGGCAATCGAAGAGCAGTAAACTAAAGATTGGAAAAGATTAGAATTTATAATAAGACAAAAAATAAGAGCCGATAAACGATAGCTTATCAGCTCTTATTTTTTGTAGAATTTAAATCTTGAAATAAGCGACAGCCTCATTCAGCTGTACAGATACGTCCTTTGTATCGATTGCCTGTTGATGTATATTTTCTACATTTGCTTTCAATTCTTCCATAGATGCATTTGTCTCTTCACAGCTTGCTGCATTTTCCTCTGATATTGCGGACAGGTTGCTGATTTCATCAATTACCTGATCCTTAGCACTGTCAAGCTTGACAGATTTGTCATATATGGAGGATACGGCATCCGCTGTGTCACCCAGCTTCATATTAACCACATCAAAGCTGTTGCTTACATTTGCAAGAACATGTCCTTCATTATCAACCGCATCCTTAATGTTCGTAGCAAGATAGACATTATTATCGGATATATCCAATATGTTTGTAATGATTTCTTGAATATGTCTTGCGGTCTCATCTGATTGGTTCGCCAACTGCTGAATGCTGGCGGCAACAACTGCAAATCCGGCACCTGCTTCTCCGGCTCTGGCAGCTTCAATCGAAGCGTTCAAAGACAGAAGATTTGTCTCGCTGGCAATATTTGTAATTGCTTCGGCAGCTGTCTGAATAACCTTTGCAGCTTCGCTGGCTTCATGAATTCCTTCCACAACATTCTTAGAAACGGAAATTGTCTGTGAGTTTGCGCTAATAAGCTGATTTAACTGCGTCTTTGCATCATTGCTTACATCCTTCGCTTCTTGTGCATTGTTGTTGGCATTCGTAGCTAAATTGGCGATATTTGATATTTCATCACCGATGGTATACATGGATTCTGTACAATTCTGAACGGAATCCGCCATGCTGACCGTGCCCTTTGCAAGCTCCTCCACAGCACAGACAATTCCTTCGGACGCATGATTACAGGTTTCAACGCCGTTTGCCACGTCATTCATATTATAATCCAAGCTGTTCACGTTTTCATGGACATTCGTTATGATGGTATTCAAGCTATTCCGTAATTTATGTGCGGCCTGAATTAGTACATCGATTTCCCGGATGTTACTGGAAGCAGAAAACTTTTCGCCTAAAGAACCATCGGATAGTGTATTGATGGTTCCAACGATGTTTTCAATCGGACGCTCAATTTTGCGTGCAATAAGAATGATGGCAAAGCCACATACCACAATCAGCACCGTAGTAGCAACCACAAGACCGCCGATTGATTTTTTGATTTCATTTATTACGACAGACTGTAGTTTACCTGCAAATGACATGCCTGCAATCTTACCGTCACCATCATAAATCGGCGTGTAATATACATAGTATTTTGAACCGCCAATTATGACATTTTCTGCCTTATAATCCTGCCCGGAAGAAACCTGCTTGTATATTTTCTCATCCGCCTTGGTGCCTTCGTTTCTTTTACCTGTAGTTTTATCCGTTATAGAGGTCAGGTATCGGGTATCTTCCAAAAATATAGTAAGCTCGATTCCTTGATTTTTCAGGCTGTCAATATATTCGTGATCATATTCAATCTGTCCGGTTCTAATCAAATCATAAGAGTAATATTTTTCAGCTCCCTCTGCTGCAACCTTTAGCTGATCATAGACATTTGCTTTCAGGCTCTTTTCCAATTTGCCAACGGAGATGACACATAGGCATATTGCAACCAGCAATAATGGAATCAATCCGATAAGCATAATGGTGGTCAGTAAACTAATTTTTTTCTTGTTCATTAAAAAATTCCTCCTCCTAAAAAATAGACCATTGTCTGGATTACCAATGATCTATTTCCTGTTGCTATAATGTAGTATATCACATTTGTATATTTAATGGAAGCAATATTCCTTCGTGTTTACATAAATTTTTATGGGATTGCAAGGAGTTCCCCAACATAAATCAGATTTGGGTTTGCAATGTTATTTTGTGTGGCAATGGCGGAGACAGAGGTGCCAAAGCGCATTGCAATGCCGCTTAGGGTATCACCCCATTTGACTCTGTAAAATGTATGATTTTCGTTGTCCGGCAGCCTGAGCACCTGTCCTGTATAGATCAGGTTCGGGTTGCTGATATGATTCAACTGTGCCAACGTGGAGACAGAGGTATCAAAACGGGTCGCGATGGATGACAGGGTATCACCGGAGCGTACCGTATAGGTGGAGACCGGTGAAGAGAAAGCAGGAATCGTCAATACCTGCCCGACATAAATCAGGTTCGGATTTAAGATGTTGTTATAGGCAGCGAGCTCTGCCACAGTCGTCCGGTAACGTGCGGCAATCGAGGATAAGGTGTCTCCGGCGATTACGGTATATGTTTGATTGGTCGGGTTCGGATCCGGGGCAGGCTCAGGAGAAGGCTCCGGCGAAGGTTCCGGCCGTTCGGACGCAGTAATAAAAATGGAGTCTTTGAAGTAATCTAAGTCAACATTTCCATAGATTCCGCTTACATTTCCTCTGTCTGAATATTGAAAACCACTCCAATCATCCCAGGCTCCGATATTTTCCGGTGTGCCGGTTCCGTATTCTGCCACCCAGAGCGGATATGCGGAGAAAGAGGAATCCCAAAGCGTTTCTATATTATAGACATCGGTGTAGATTGCGGCGGAATAGCCAAGCAGCCGGCTCAGGGTTTCTATATATGTGCGGGCTATCTCGTTGACCTCTGCTTTGGAAAGTCCGCCAAAGGATTCAAAATCCATGGCAGGATAGCAGTCAATTGTTTTTCCTTTTATTAATGAATAGAAAAATTCGGCCTGTCTCGCAGCTTCTTCCGTATTGACCGCTGTCACATAGTGATAGTATCCGATTTTCATGCCGGCATTTCGTGCTTTTTCATAATTTTGTTCAAAACGGGAATCAATGTAACCGCTTCCTTCTCCGGCTCTGATATATACAACCTCAATTCCGTGTGCTTTTACCTGTTCAAAATTGATATCGCCCTGATATACGCTGACATCGATGCCCTGATAGATGCGGGTAGCTGTATCGGATACTTCCCGCGCATAGCTGCAAGTATCTATGCTTGTGCCGGATAATAAAGAAATCAATGTCAAGAAAACGATAGATATACATAAGAAAAGTCTGTGTCTTTTCATGTTAATTATTCCTCCAATCGATTATAAAATATTGTATTAATATGGATAAAATTGTTATAATATAGAATATGTTTAAAGTAGAAAAGGTTGCAGGAAATCAATTGAATCCTTTTCCAATTTATGCTAGTATAGGAACAGATTTATATTGTATGAGGAGGCTGGAAAAAAGTGGAACAGTACAAACAGGATTTTATTGAG
>CAZLZH010000101.1:0-5407 GCA_964563955.1 uncultured Bacteroides sp.
AATGTGTCCGATTGAGACACCGGAAGGTCCGAACATTGGTCTGATTAACTCTCTTGCAACCTATGCGAGAATCAATGAATATGGATTTATCGAGGCTCCGTACAGAAAGATTGATAAATCGGATCCTGCAAATCCGGTTGTAACAGATGAGGTTGTCTATCTGACAGCGGACGAAGAGGATAATTATATCGTAGCACAGGCGAACGAACCGCTTGATGACGAAGGACATTTTGTAAAGAATAATGTATCCGGTCGTTTCAGAGAGGAAACTTCTGAGTTCTCAAAGGCAAACGTGGATTTGATGGACGTATCGCCGAAGATGGTATTCTCGGTTGCGACATCCATGATTCCGTTCTTGGAGAATGATGATGCGAACCGTGCGCTGATGGGTTCGAACATGCAGCGTCAGGCAGTACCGCTTCTCCGTACGGAGGCACCGGTTGTTGGTACCGGTATGGAGGCAAAGGCAGCGGTTGACTCCGGCGTATGTATCGTGGCAAAGCACGATGGAGTAGTTGAAATATCTTCGAGTGAGAAGATTGTTATAAAATGTGACGATGGTACATTGGATGAGTATCATGTCATTAAATTTGCACGAAGCAACCAGGGTAACTGTATGAACCAGAGACCGATTGTAAAGAAGGGTGACCGGGTTACAAAGGGTATGGTTATTGCAGATGGTGCATCAACCTCAAATGGTGAGATTGCCCTCGGTAAGAACCCACTTATTGGATTCATGACATGGGAAGGCTACAACTACGAGGATGCGGTTCTGCTTAGTGAGAGACTTGTAAAAGAGGATGTATATACATCTGTTCATATTGAGGAGTACGAGACAGAGGCAAGAGATACGAAGCTTGGACCGGAGGAAATCACAAAAGAGGTTTCCGGTAATGGTGATAATGCTTTGAAGGATCTGGATGAGAATGGTGTCATCCGTATCGGTGCCGAGGTACGTGCCGGAGATATTCTGGTTGGTAAGGTTACACCGAAGGGCGAGACAGAGGCAACTGCCGAGGAGCGTCTGCTTCGTGCCATCTTTGGTGAGAAGGCGAAAGAGACAAGGGATACTTCTTTGAAGGTTCCGCATGGCGCATATGGCGTTGTCATGGATACCAAGATATTTACGAGAGAAAACGGGGACGAGCTTCCACCGGGAGTTAATAAGTCGGTACGTGTGTACATTGCACAGAAGAGAAAGATTTCCGTTGGTGATAAGATGGCCGGCCGTCATGGTAACAAGGGTGTTATCTCCCGAATTCTTCCGGTAGAGGATATGCCATTCCTGCCGAACGGACGTCCGCTTGATATCGTGTTGAACCCACTTGGTGTACCTTCCCGTATGAATATCGGACAGGTGCTTGAGATTCACCTCGGTCTTGCTGCGGAGGTGCTCGGATTTAATGTATCTACACCGGTCTTTGACGGTGCGGATGAGAATGATATTATGGATGCTCTCGAGATGGCAAATGATTATGCCAACGAGGATTGGGAGACATTCTATGAGAAATATAAGGATGATACGGAAAAAGAGGTCATGGATTATCTGTATGAGAACCGTGATCACCGTGAAGAGTGGAAGGGCGTTCCGATTAACCGTACAGGTAAGGTAAGACTTCGTGACGGTAGAACCGGTGAGGAATTTGATTCTCCGGTAACAATCGGTTACATGCATTATCTGAAACTCCATCACCTTGTAGATGATAAGATTCACGCACGTTCAACCGGCCCTTACGGAATGGTTACACAGCAGCCGCTTGGTGGTAAGGCACAGTTCGGTGGACAGCGTTTTGGTGAGATGGAGGTTTGGGCACTTGAGGCTTATGGCGCATCTCATACATTGCAGGAGATTCTGACTGTGAAGTCCGATGATGTGACAGGACGTCTCAAGACATATGAAGCAATCATCAAGGGTGATAATATTCCTGCACCTGGTATTCCGGAATCCTTCAAGGTTCTGTTAAAAGAGTTCCAGTCACTTGGCTTGGATGTCAGTGTATTGGATGAGAACGGTGAGGAAGTCGAGCTCGGTGAGACGGTTGAGACTCCGAGTGAGGATGTTAAGAAATATATGTCAGATGATATGGATGAATTCAATGAGGATCTCGGAGAAAACGGATATAGCGGCATCAACGAGGATAACGAGCTGGAAGAGCTGGGCACCTATGATGAAGACAGCTACAGCGGTGACTTCGATGATGATAACTATTAGGAAGGAGATATGAGATGTTAGCGATGAATAATGATAAAAATCAAGAGCAGCCTATAAATTTTGACGCCATCAAAATTGGACTTGCATCTCCTGAAAAGATTAGAGAATGGTCTCATGGTGAGGTTACCAAGCCGGAGACAATCAATTATAGAACTTTGAAACCGGAAAAGGACGGTCTGTTTTGCGAGCGTATTTTCGGACCGAGCAAGGACTGGGAATGTCATTGCGGTAAGTACAAGAAGATTCGTTTCAAGGGTGTTGTCTGTGACCGTTGTGGTGTTGAGGTTACAAAGGCTTCTGTACGTCGTGAGCGTATGGGCCATATTGAGCTTGCAGCACCTGTATCACATATTTGGTATTTCAAAGGTATTCCGAGCCGTATCGGTCTGATGCTGGACATTTCTCCGAAGCTTTTGGAGAAGTTGTTGTACTTTGCTTCTTAGATTGTGCTGGATCCGGGAGAGTCCAATCTGGAATACAGACAGGTGCTTTCCGAGGCTGAATACAGAAAGGCAGAGGAAGAATTCGGCAGCAAATTCCGTGTCGGAATGGGTGCAGAGGCTATCAAGGAGCTTTTGCAGGCAGTTGATCTTGACAAGGAATCACAGACTTTGACAGAGGAACTCGAGACAGCAACCGGTCAGAAGCGTGCAAGAGTGATTAAACGATTAGAGGTTGTTGAGGCATTCCGCAGCTCAAACAACAAGCCGGAGTGGATGATACTGGATGTCATCCCGGTTATTCCGCCGGATATTCGTCCGATGGTACAGCTTGATGGCGGCAGATTTGCAACTTCTGATTTAAATGATTTATATCGTAGAATTATTAACCGTAACAATCGTTTGAAGAGATTGTTAGACCTGAAGGCACCGGATATTATTGTCCGCAATGAAAAGCGTATGCTTCAGGAAGCGGTTGATGCGTTGATTGATAACGGAAGAAGAGGCCGTGCAGTTACAGGACCTGGCAACCGGGCATTGAAGTCTCTCTCCGATATGTTAAAGGGTAAGCAGGGACGTTTCCGTCAGAACCTGCTTGGTAAACGTGTGGATTACTCCGGACGTTCGGTTATCGTAGTAGGACCGGAGCTTAAGATTTATCAGTGCGGTCTTCCGAAGGAGATGGCAATTGAACTGTTCAAGCCGTTTGTTATGAAGGAGCTGACAGCACGCGGACTTGCAACGAATGTTAAGGCGGCAAAGAAGAAGGTTGAGGCACTTGAAACGGAAGTCTGGGATGTTCTTGAGGATGTAATCAAGGAGCATCCGGTTATGTTGAACCGTGCCCCGACACTTCACAGACTTGGTATTCAGGCATTTGAGCCGATTCTTGTAGAAGGTAAGGCGATTAAACTTCATCCGCTTGTATGTACAGCCTTCAACGCGGACTTTGATGGTGACCAGATGGCTGTCCATCTTCCGCTTTCCGTGGAAGCACAGTCAGAGTGTAGATTCCTGCTGCTTTCGCCAAACAACCTGTTGAAGCCTTCGGATGGCGGCCCGGTAGCGGTTCCGTCACAGGATATGGTGCTTGGTATCTATTACCTTACGATGGAAAGATATGCAAGCTTGCCAGAGGAAGAGGCTGAGAAGGTTGAGATTAAGAAGGAATATCTCTCAAATGACGAGAGTGACAATCTGTATCAGTTAGAGCAGGATTGCAGAAACGGCATTGTGCGTGCAGACGATTATGTAAGGGTTCAGATTATTTCCAAGATGTCTAAGGACAAAAAGGAAGTCTTTTACAGAAATATTGTAAGTACAGCGAAAAACTTCATGAAACCGAAGTTTAAGAGTGAAAATCTTGCAATGCTTGCTTACGAGAATGGACAGATTACACTTCATCAGAAGATTCAGGTTATCCGGACCGTAAAAACACCGGAGGGCGAGACAGCCTCAGCTATGATTGAGTGTACACTTGGCCGTTTGATCTTCAATGAGATTATACCGCAGGATCTCGGTTTTGTAGATCGTAGTGTTCCTGCAAATGCTACAGAGCTGGAAATCAATTTCCATGTTGGAAAGAAGCAGCTCAAACAGATTTTGGATAAGTGTATCAATACACACGGTGCAACGAAAACTGCCGAAGTATTGGATGATATTAAGGCAATGGGTTATAAGTACTCTACAAAGGGTGCAATCTCCGTATCCGTATCGGATATGACGGTGCCTGCCGCCAAGAAGACGATTTTGGAGGATGCACAGACAATCGTGGACAGACAGAACCTGTTGTACAGTCGTGGATATCTGACTGATGAGGAGCGTTATCAGGCAGTTGTCCGTACATGGGAGAATGCGGATAAGCAGCTCACAAAGGCATTGCTTGACGGACTTGACAAATACAACAACATTTACATGATGGCTGATTCTGGTGCCCGTGGTTCCGATCAGCAGATTAAACAGCTTGCCGGTATGCGTGGATTGATGGCAGATACATCCGGTCGTACAATCGAGCTTCCGATTAAGTCAAACTTCCGTGAAGGTCTTGACGTATTGGAGTACTTTATTTCTGCGCATGGTGCCCGTAAGGGACTTTCCGATACCGCGCTTCGTACAGCAGACTCCGGTTATCTGACACGTCGTCTTGTCGATGTATCACAGGATCTTATCATTCGTGATGTAGACTGTAGTGCAGACAAAGCTGACAAGCCGGGCATGTATGTAGAAGTATTTATGGAGGGCGACCGTGTAGTAGAGAGCCTGAAGGATCGTATCACAGGCCGTTATGCTGCAGAAAGCATTTTTGATAAAGACGGAAACATGATTGTGAAGGTAAATCACATGATTACTCCGAAGCGTGCGGAGAACGTTCTTAAATATGGTGTGGATGCCGACGGTGTTCCATTTACATTGGAAGGCGAGAAGGAGCCGAGAAGAAATGCACGAATCAAGATTCGTACGATTCTTACCTGCCGTTCACACCTCGGGGTATGTTCAAAATGTTATGGTGCAAACATGGCAACCGGACAGGCCGTTCAGGTTGGTGAGGCTGTTGGTATTATCGCAGCACAGTCTATCGGTGAGCCGGGTACACAGCTTACGATGCGTACCTTCCATACCGGTGGTGTTGCCGGTGATGATATCACACAGGGTCTTCCTAGAGTAGAGGAGCTTTTCGAGGCGAGAAAGCCGAAGGGACTTGCAATTATCGCAGAGTTCGCAGGACTGGCAACACTGAAGGATACACAGAAGAAAA
>CAZLZH010000102.1:0-5381 GCA_964563955.1 uncultured Bacteroides sp.
CTTGTTATAGAGAAAAAGAATGAGTTTGATATTTATGCTGATGCATCATCGGTTGGTGTGGAGCGTTCGTACAGGGTAAATGTTAGAAGATTATGCTTAATTTTAACACTTACAGCAAAAGGATATTATGAAAAACATATGGACGAATTTAATTTTTTTAATTTTTCTGTTTTAGAGATGTAATCTATATGTATGCGTATACAAGGAAAGGAGTTTAATGTTTAAATTTATATTTGATTTAGCAACAGAACCATTGGGATTACCGATTGAGTGGTATTATGAATGGTTGATTTTAGGCGTTATAGGTTTTATTGCATATTTATTTGCGTACGACAAGGTCGGAGATATGTATCATTCCCATGTGATTTCAGGACGAATGTCGGGTTCTTTTTTTTCACTGGATAATAAGAGCTGCTTGTTTTATTGGATTATGGGCAGTTACATATGGTGTGATTGAGATTGGAAAATTTGTGATTGCGAATAAGGTTCTGGTAGGTTCGATTGCTGGAATTATATTGTTGCTTATTATAGCTGTAAGGATATTTTTGTGGAAACATAGCCGTAACGAGTTGCTTAGGGTAAAAGCGGAAGTGAAAGAAATCGATATCGAGGAGTAAGAAAATATATGTCAAGTGATGTGGTGATACAAACTGTTTTAGAATATTTAAAGCAAAAATATGATTTATCTGATTTGGAAAAAGATATAATATCTACAATGTCCAAATACAATGAGCAACCATTTGATAGAAAAGGTGCAGAACAGAAGGTTATTGAAAATAATCTGAAATATCCGGATATATCAACTGCTATTAAAATGGTTCCGGGAATAAGTGTAATTCCTTTCACTGAAGTTTCCGATGAAGGTGTACGGGATAATTTAAAAATGCAGATTGAAGCTATGTGCTTTAAAGAGTATAACATTATTTAGAACGGATTTTAGTATTATAGATAGAAAGTGAGATGAGTATTTTGGAAAATACTTTTGACCTTTCACAATTTGATGAATACAGAGAAGACAACAGAAGAGAAGTGAAAAAAGCAGAAGGTGGTTTGCCGGTTTCTTTGTGGGACACCTATTCTTCCTTTGCAAATTGCTATGGCGGTGTCATTATCCTCGGTGTTAAAGAAGAAAAAGACGGCAGTTGGAAAACTACCGGTCTTCAGAATGCGTCCAAGCTCCAAAAAGACTTCTGGGATACCATCAACAATTCTAAGAAAGTGAATATCAATCTCCTGTCGGAAGATGACGTAGAGATGTATGAAGTCGGTGACAATAAAGATGTCATTATGGTTATTTATGTGCCAATGGCGAAGCGTGAGCAGAAACCGGTGTACATCAACAATGACATTTTTAATGGCACTTTTCGTCGTAATTACGAGGGCGATTATCATTGTACCAGATTGCAGGTAAAGACTATGCTCCGTGACCAGACTGAGCGCACCATGGATATGGAAGTACTTGATAAGGTTCCGATGGAAGATTTGAATTATGATACCATTCATGGATATCGCAACAGTCATCGTTCTTTAAAAGAAGGACATCCTTTTGAACGCCTGAGCGACCACGAGTATTTAAGAAGCATTGGTGCGGCTGCTATTTCAGAGGAAGACGGAAAGTTGCATCCTACGGCAGCAGGTATGCTGATGTTTGGGGATGAGTACAATATTGTGCGCCATTTCCCTGAGTATTTCTTGGATTACAGAGAAGAGCTGGATCCTACAACTCGCTGGAGCGATAGATTGCAGTCAAGTTCCGGTGAATGGTCCGGAAATGTGTGCGACTTTTATTTTAGAGTTTATAACAAGATTATCAAAGACATTAAGGTGCCTTTTAAAATGGTCGGTGGTGAGCGTGTTGATGATACTCCCGTTCACAAAGCACTTCGCGAGGCTTTGGCAAATTGCTTGATTAATGCCGATTATCACGGATTGCGTGGTGTTGTTATCCGTAAAGAACCGGACAAGCTGGTTTTGGCAAATCCCGGTTATGTCAGAACGGGTAAAAAGCAGATGCGTCTTGGTGGCGAATCCGATCCGCGAAACAAGGCTCTTATGAAAATGTTTAATCTTATTAATATCGGTGAACGTGCCGGAAGCGGTGTGCCGAATATCTTTAATGTCTGGGCAGATGAAGGTTGGGAAGAGCCGGTGATTGAAGAGAGATTTGATCCGGATAGGACGGTATTGTCGCTTTCTTTTAAGAAAAAGGTGGCGGAAAAAAGTGACGAAAAAAAAGTGGCGAAAAAAAGTGGCGAAAAAAAGTGGCGAAAAAAAAGTGACGAAAAAAACGCAAGAAAAGTACGATGCTATTTTGAACGCTATGCAGCCTGATGAGTGGTATAAAGCCTCTGAATTTGAAGCTATTGCAGGTGTAAAAGAATCAAGAATTAAAGTATTGCTTAAGGATATGATAGAGCAGGGTTTGATAGAGAGTACAGGTAGTACGAAGGGGAAGAAGTATAAGAAAATATAAAAATAAAGAAGGGGTGCGAATCTTATGATGAAAAGTTCAATATTGGATGAGCTGGTAAAAGCAAATAGAATGCCTGTATTATTTGTCGGTTCTGGGATTTCTAAAAGATATTTATTTGGTTATCCATCATGGGAAGAGTTGCTTGAGAAATCTTTTGAGAAATTCGAAACGGATCCGTTTCAGTATCAAAAGCATCTGGATGAGTGTAGACGTAAGAAGATGTCTGATTTTGACACAAATGTATATATGGGAACTTTAATTGAAGAACAATTTAACGCTGCTTTTTATGACCGGAAAATTAAGCTTGGAATTGGAAATATTAAAAATCCGAGCTTGGTAAATAGATGTATATCACAATATAAGATGTATCTTGCTGATTTCTTTAAGAAGCAAAAGATAAATAGGTTCCCTAAATTACAAGATGAACTTGTGAAATTCAGAGCACTGAAAAATAAAATATCGGCTATTATTACAACTAATTACGATACGTTTTTAGAACAAGAAGTATTCAATAAAGATTTCCAAGTATATGTAAGGCAACATGAGTTGTTCTCGGCTGATAGTTACAATATAGCTGAAATTTATAAAATCCATGGTAGTGCAACGGATGCAGAGTCTATTATTATAACCCGGGATGATTATGAACATTTTAGGGAATCCCGAAAACTTATAATTGCTAAAATGCTTACTTTGTTTGCGGAAGCTCCAATAATATTTATGGGATATTCTATGACGGATGAGGATGTTAGAGGTATTATCGAAGATTTCTTGGGGTGTTTGTCAGATGAGCAATTGGTAGATATACGCAAACATTTTATTTTTATCAGTTATAAAAAAGATGAGAAAGAACTTATAGAAATAGAGCGGACGATAGTGACCAAGAATGGAGTTGAAATACCATTTGTTGAGATACAAACTGATAATTATGCAAAAGTATATGAAAAATTGGGACAGTTAACTCCGGGTATATCTCCGATAAGAGTGCGTGAAACTAGAAAAGTTGTTAAGACAATTGTTGACCAAAGCATGACTTCACAGGATGCGGAATCTATTATTGTGGGAATTGATGATCTCGAGAATATAGATTTGTCTACAAAACCATTAGCCATAGCGATTGGATATAAAGATAATATTTTAAATAAATACGGTTATGGAAGATTTGAAGACAGTCAGATTTATGAAGATATTATCTATGACAATAAAAACTTTGATTCTGCAGCTATGTGTGATGAAAGATTACGCGGAATTCCAATAAATAGATTACTTCCAGTTTATAAATATGTAAAAGGAAGAGAAATTCCTAAGGATAGCAAACTTTATATTTACATACAGGCACATAATTCGGTGGAAAAAATTATTGCTAACAATGTGGTCAAAAGTATAAAAAATACGCCGGTTTTTGATACATATGATAAACTTATTGAATATATGGATACAACTGCAAATTGTAGAAATCGGAATTTTCGCATGAGTTACTATATGTAATTTTGAATATATATGAAGAAGAGTGGAGGTGTTTATAGTGAAAGAATTAAAAGCGAGAGAATACAAACGCTTTGAGGAAATAAAACAAATAAGAGCAGATGGAACAGAGTATTGGTCTGCCAGAGAACTTGCATCAGCATTAGAGTATACTAAATGGGAAAATTTTCATAAAGTAATAAAGCGGGCAATGTTAGCTTGTGAAAACAGTGGAAGAAGTGTACATGAATGTTTTCCCGAGGTCGGGAAAACATCAAACATGCCCAACGGTGGCACAAAGCCGATGGTTGATTATGAACTAACCAGATATGCGTGCTATCTGATTGTGCAAAATGGCGATCCAAGAAAAGAAGTAATTGCATTAGGACAAACATATTTTGCAATTCAAACATATAGACAAGAGGTGGCAGACCATTTTAATGAATTAGACGAAGATAGAAGACGTTTGGTTGTACGAGGAGATATTAAACAGTGGAATCAAATGCTTGCAGAAACTGCACATAATGCAGGGGTAATTACAAATGAAGAGTTTGCAATTTTTCAGAATGCAGGTTATATGGGATTATATGGTGGGCTTGATGTCGAGGATATTCACAAGAGAAAGAATCTTGAGGTTGGTCAGAAGATACTTGACTATATGGGTAGTACAGAACTGATTGCTAATTTGTTTCGTATTTCACAGACAGAAGAAAAATTGAGGAAAGATGAAGTGGATAATGCAAAGCTTGCCACTTCTATTCACTATTCTGTTGGTAAAGAAGTACGTAGTGCTATAGAAAAAATAGGTGGCACTATGCCGGAGGATTTACCAACACCTGAGAAAAGCATACAAGAAATTGAAAAGGAACAGATGGCTCGATTAAAGGCAAAAGCGGAAGCAGGAAAACTGATGCTTGATGAGTGATGAATTTGAATTGACCGAGCTCCTTGGAGCGAGGAATGCTTCTTGCCGAAGGGCAAGAAGATGGGAAATCGATTTAGAAAACCTAGAATTTATCGGCTTGTTAATTTCCAATTTTTAGTGATAGGGAGATACACAATGAATGGTTTGATTATAAAGGTACTCAGCATAAGTATTGCGGTAGTAATCGTAGTATACTTGATTATTTATAATGGAAATACCATGATTACAAAGATATTTAGCGTGTGTATTGTAGCAGCAATGGTAATATACTGGATTGTTTATGAAAGAAATACAAGAAAGCGAAAAAAACAGGAATTACAGCGTGATGACTATTTATTTGCGAAAGAAAACGATTTGCCGTTACATATAAATTGGAATGAGATAAATGACTTTTTGTTAGATTCCGGATATGGTGTAAATATGCCAATGGAGAATTGGTTTATGCTGGATTGGGTGCGACAGCCCTGTGTGGAGGATGGTATAAAGGAAGGAAAGTTTTCTATGAAAGGGTTTCGGGTGTTA
>CAZLZH010000103.1:0-534 GCA_964563955.1 uncultured Bacteroides sp.
ATATACGAAGCCTACAACGCCGAAGAAATTATTAAGGCAAAACGGGAGAGCAGACGCCCGGTATTGATTCCTCATTTTTCGTGCCACCATATCAGGCATACGTTTTGTACGAGATTTTGTGAAAATGAGACAAATCTCAAAGTGATCCAGAGTATCATGGGACACGCAAACATTGAAACAACGATGGATATATATGCGGAGGCAACAGATACGAAGAAAATGGAAGCAATCAAAGCTCTGGAAAAGAATAGCGATATTTTTTAGGAAGAAGTCCTTGAGAGGAGCGATTCCTAAGACATACCTGACATCAAAAGAAAGAAAGTACATCAAAAAGACATCAAATTTATGGACTTTGGTGGACTAATATGGATTGATGTTATATAATGAAAACCGAGGATTTAAGCGCAGTTGTCCTTATTTGGACTAATGTGGATTAACGGCGTAATTGTTCCCGACGATGAAGAGTCTGGACAAAAAGTCCTCCGACACGGCGAAATCAGCGAAAAAGCCGGCGGGCGGCGAGGTGAGGAAGAG
>CAZLZH010000103.1:544-5283 GCA_964563955.1 uncultured Bacteroides sp.
ATGTGGATTAACGGCGTAATTGTTCCCGACGATGAAGTCGTTGGATAAGTAAAAGACCCAGTAAAATCAAGGGTTTCGGGGCTTTGAGACATTCAAAAATCCAGTTAGTCAAGGCGTTTTGACCAACTTTTGACCAATTTTTTTCATAGTCAAACAGAGCTTAACATAGCTTGGTGAAGAACTCTTAGTCCACAATTTAATAGAAACAGCACTATGTAGAGGATATTTTCTAAAGAAATTTAGAAGATATCCTCTTTTTTGCGTTATAGGAAAGAGAAAGAGTAAGAATGTTTTACGAATTTTAAGTCATGTTAGCACGAAACTTATATGAAATGATTGGATTTGGAAGGAGACTATTATGGAGCATACAAAAACATATTTGGATTATAAGAAAAAAGCTAATGAGAAGTTTGTCAGATATGACGAGGGCGCAGAAATGTATCATATGGGAATTTCAAAGTTTATGCAGATTGCGAAAGACGCAAAGGCATGTTACAAGGTTGGTCAGATGGTACTTGTAAAGTTGGAAATCATAGATGAATATTTAGAAACCTTTCATATAGTAGATGATGATTTTTATAAGTAGGAGGTTGTATGGCAATTAAGTTAGAAGCAGGAAGTAAAGCCTCTTATATATCTAAAAGATATATAAGAGTGGCTGAAGCAACTACCTTGTATCAGAACGAAGATATTAGGTTAATGGCGATAGCAGCAGGAGCATTATATAAGCTTCCGAGAACGGAATTAATACATAAGGAAAGGTTGGATGAATATATGAAACACCTTTACAAAGTACCTGGAACTAATAAACAGGTAGTTAAGAAGTTTGTGAGAATAGGTGAAGGCTCCATTATTTATGGCATAGGTCATCACAGATTTATTGAGATGGCAAGAGCAGCAGGAGCAACTTATAAGATAAATGAGGGAACGGGCGGTACGGTGCTGATTAATCTCGAGATATTCGATGAATACATGGAGCAGTTTAGGCAGGCACCAATACCCATGAAACATCCACTTTTTGAGGCAGGAAAGGAAGGTGATTAGATGGGATACTCCTATAAGACTTATGCTGAGACAAAGGATGTGATGAAAAAGTATGTAAATGCGACAGAGGGTTCCATTATCTATAGCATGAGTAAAACACACTTAATGACATTGGTTAATGAAGCAGGGGCGTTATATAAGGTTGGTAATTCAGCTCTTATCAATACTGAAATCTTTGAGGCGTATTTAGAGCAATATCGTGAACCTGCAAGGTTATTACCTAAACATGTGTGGAAAAAGATTGAGGAAAATGTCAAAAACAAAAAAACACCAGAATAGTGTCCAAAATCAGAAAAACGCACCAGGATTGTCACTGTATCAATTATAGATTTGGGCTTACAATAGCTACATCCTAAGAGAAAACTTAGGTATACAATTGAATATTTCAGTTACAGGCTGAGTGAAATTACGGGGCATTCACCCTGAGGACAGCGGTCACAGCTTTCACATTAGTAGTTTGAAGGATCGAGAGATGAAGGACGAGGAGTTGGACTTAAATCTGGTAAAGGGAAAATAAGGATGTTGCGTAAGGATAATAACCCATGGAGGGCGAGAGAGTCGTCCTTATCTTCACAAGGCAAACAGAAGAGATAGTCTTTCGTCACAAAGGAAGGCGTCGTGAACGCATTAAGCGGCTCGCCTGTAACTCCCGAAGGTGAGCACACCTTTATGTATACGGGGCGATATAGGGGTCTAGAAGACCGGCGTATACCTACATGCTTTTTATAAAAGCAGACAAGTCAGATTATTTGCTTGTATCAGTTAAGGAGGATGTAGGAAATGGTTGTTATCATGACAGGAATCAGTTTTATATTAGTGTTTTGGTTTGTGATTTTGTTCTCTTGTTTGAAGGTTGCGGCAAGAGCAGACAGGATTATGGAAGCGTTTCTCCTTGGAGAGGAGGAATACTTTGGGAATCAATCAGAAAAAAAACAAATCAAAGAAGTTGGATAAAGTAGAAAGAGAGCGTAGGCGATTTGACAGAGAGTTAAGAGATTGTATGCACTGCAAGTTCTTTTGGGGCAACAATCACAGATGTGCAATCAATAAATGCTGCAAAACGAATCAAGTGACTGTTACAGAAAGGAAAATTCCTGAAAAGTGTGTGGGATGTCCGTATAAGCAGTCAAACGAATATTGCTTTCCTTGTATGAAGAAAATCCTTGGAAAGTAGAGGCAGTAATGAAATTCAGATTTAGATTGAAAAGGAGGAAGCAGACGATGAATAACAAAATCGAAGTAATTGGTATTGACCACGGCTGGAGCAACATAAAAACAGCAACTCAGGTATTTGTTACAGGCGTGAAGGAAATTACAACAGAGCCTGCATTATTTGATGAAGTTCTTGAGTATAAAGGTAAGTATTACAAGATAGGTGGTAGTAGACAGGAAGTAAGAAACACCAAGACAGAAGATGACACATTTTATCTTTTGACTTTGGCGGCAGTAGCAAAGGAACTAAAAAGAAGAGGATTATTTGAAACAAGGGTTTTCTTAGCAGCAGGGTTGCCACTGACTAGATTTGGTAGTGAAAAGGCAGATTTTATAAAATATTTGACCGCAGAAAAAGATATTGAGTTTCTATATGAGAATATAAAGTATCACATAGTGGTGGAGAATGCAGCGGTGTTTCCACAGTGTTATGCGGCGGTGGCTGATAAGCTCATGACATTTGGAAGAAAAACATTGATTGTAGATATCGGCTCTTGGACGATTGATATTATGCCTGTAGAGGATAAGGCACCGAATGAAGCAAAGTGTGTAACAATTCCGAAAGGATTGATTACCTGTATGCGAACAATCAATGAGCAGTGTGTCAGACAGCTGAATGGTGAACTTGATGAGTCTTATATTCAGGAGATTATGCGAACCGGAAGATGTGAGATTGACAGAAAATACTATGACATTGCAAAGACTGAGATTGAGGCTTTTTGCGAAAGAGTATATAACTCAATCCGTGAGTATGGATATAACCTTTCTACTACACCGATTGTTTTTGTTGGTGGCGGTGCATCTGTTATGAAACTGTTTGGAGGCATTTCTCAGAATAACATAAGTTATATTACTGATGTAAGGGCAAATGCCAAAGGATTTGAACAGTTGGCAGCAACTGCACTGAGAAAGGCAAAAAAGCTTGCATAGGGGGTGTGAGATATGGCTATGGAACATATAGTAAGGCATACTTGCAGGTTTAATGTTAAGAATCCACAGCATAAAAGGATTAATGAAGTTTTAGCTAATCTTAATTCTGATGTGTGCAAATCAAAAAGCCAATTTATGATAGATGCGATTGAATACTATATAGATAACTTTGGTAAAGAAGCATTTGTGACAGTGAAGAAAAGCCCGATTGATTATGTAACAAGGGAAGAATTAGACAGATTGGAAGAGCGGATTATAAGGGAAGCTGTTTCTGCTGCTAAGGATGAAATGTTGAGAATAAGCTTGGGAGCAAAGAAAGATAAAGTTTCTCAGACGTATGTGGCAGAACCACCGCAGGAATTGAGCAGGCAGGAAGAAGAGATAATTGATGATGAGATAATCTCTAATTTAGCAATGAGTTATTTGTAGGAGGTAGCATTATGGCAGGAAGATTTTTAGTCGGATTTGGCAATGTATTAGCAGCAATATTGAAAGCAATCGCATGGCTGATATTAAATGCGTTGCAGTTGGTCCTGAATGTGGCAAAGGTCTTCCTCTTGCTGTTAGGACTTGTCGGCAGACTGTTCCTCGCATTTGTGAGAGCAGGAACACCATAGGAAGGAGGCGGTAACATGAAGACATTTGCAAATTACCGAAAGAACCGGAGATTGGTACAATATTTCTTCAGAATGAAGAAGCTATGTGTATAATGGAAGGAGAGTAGTATGCATCGAGTACGGGACAGACCCAAAGTATGTGTCCCGTGTAAATAGAAATGTTCACACAGTAAGAGTGGACAGGCACGGAACACATTAGCCTATCCCTCTTACGGAAAGGGATGGGTGATATTATGAAGAGATTATTTATTATTCTTTTATCCGTAGCAGTTTTGACATTAGCTGGCTGTAATTCCACGGTGAATGAAATGACGGAAGCAGATATCAGCTATGAAGAAACAAAAGAGACAGAGGAAAGCAAGGAGCCGGTTATTGCAGAAGAAAGTAAGGTGGAAAGTTCTTCTGAAAACGAAACAGAGGTTCAAAGCAATAAGAATGAAGCTGAAAGCAGTGAAGCTCCTATACAGGATGAAACTGAAAATCAGCCTGTTTCTGATAGCAGAGAGAATCAGACAGAACAAAGAGAAGAGCCACCTGCATCCACAGAGCAAAGGGAGGAAACGCAGCCACCGGTTCAGACACCAGAGCCAACTCCAACACCTGAACCGACACCAGAACCAACCCCGGAGCCGGAATATACACCGGCAGGATACAATCCGGGTACAGTGGTATCACTTGCCATTGCAAAGTGCCAGGCAGGCGGTATGATTACTACGCAGGATAACCTTGCAAATGCTTTGGCAGAGGGCAGAATTACGCAGCAAGAGTATAACGAGTATTATCCCTATGATGGTTTGGATAGCAGTTACTACAGTGTGTTTGTGGAAACTGACTTAAATATTGCCAGTACGACATCCGGACAGCCATTAAGAAGTGAAGATGCTATTGCAACTTACATAGCGGATATGCTCCTTTTGGAAAGTAACCCGGTGTTCA
>CAZLZH010000104.1:0-5239 GCA_964563955.1 uncultured Bacteroides sp.
TTGTCTGACTTCAATACGAAAGGATGGTCATGTATCGACCGCAGATATGCAAGACCGTTTTCTGCAAGCTCCGATAACATGCTTATTTCTCCCTCCGACTTGAACATCCGCTCATGCAAAATTTGCCTCCGGCAAATGAGCGGACGCTGCATGTCAAGTTTTTCATAAAAAACTTGACAAAACTGTTACGGCTTCCTCCACTGCAATGACATCCTCCCGGAATTTCTGACACATCTTTCAAGGAAAAATGCTTGACAAAATATCCAAATTAATTAATCTACCCGATATTTTCTGTTGTAAACATTTCTATATTTGCTACATGACCTATTTACTTTAGAAATTCTAATTCTCTTTATTCTAATGCATCACTTAATATTTTTTCCACTAAACTATCTAAACTTTCAAACACTTCACATATACTTCCAGAAG
Organism: uncultured Bacteroides sp.; assembly: GCA_964563955.1. Classification (GTDB taxonomy): domain Bacteria; phylum Bacillota; class Clostridia; order Lachnospirales; family Lachnospiraceae; genus Coprococcus_C. Next base: position 430 of record CAZLZH010000104.1, read on the forward strand.
GATTATCTAACTCAAAATATTTGTGTTCTGTTAAATCATAAACATACCAACTAATATTACTTTCTCCCAGAAAGATGTAATTCTTTTGCCATTCATTTTCATACCATATTTTGTTATACTCAATTAATCCACTAATAGTTTGATTTTGTTGTTTTCCTAACAGTTTCTGATCTATTCCATAAAGAATAAAACTATTAAATTCTATTCCGTTCACAACCTCTAATACTTTTGCATAATCATCAGGCAAATCAACCATAAGTTCATCCTTGATTTCTTTGACGAATAATTCGAGTTCCTCTGCGGATGCCCCAAATTTTTTTCTCCATACAAATTCTTTTCTTGAACAATTTCTTGTAATTCATCTTTCCACATTTATATTTCCTCCTAATGTTGTGCTGGATATATATTTCCATTTGGAGTTGGCCACTATACTGTTTTTGCCTCTCCAACATTTATTTGTCTTGCTACACTATTTTGATAGTTTGTTATTACTTTATGATATGGCTCATTTTGTATAAGAACTAAATTATCAAATGAATTTGTACCGCTATCATCCAATAGAATTTTATGATGAACTTGCCAGCCATCAGGGACTCTACCATTATTAATTTTCACTATAAACCTAAATAAAACGGTAATCGTTCCTCTATATTACAAGCATCTATGGACAGTATGAAAACTAAATTCCAAATCTCCTTAATACTTTTTCCATGAAAAACTCTAGCATTTAAAAATTGTTCAAATGATTCATAATCATATGCCTGTGAACCATCTTCAGTTAACCCAAACCAATATATAGACTTTTCACCCTTACTATCCAACATTTTTCCCAACCAAGAACACTGATAATCGCTGTAATTATCAATACAAAATTCAATTTCTATAGTTTGAGTACTAGTAATATTGTATAGCATTACACTGCAAAATTCTTCAAAAGTTATTTTATCCATTATCTTTATCTACCTTCCTTTTACTATCGTGTTCCATGTTCATGAGGACATTCTGGATGTACTTTAGCATTACCGTGATTAGTAAAGTCCACGTCCCTCATCTGCATTCCAGCAGAATCAAACCATCTTCGAGTTTTAATGTTTCCAGCAGAATCTATAATATCTATACTAGAATTTGGCGTTCCCTTTAATCCTGGATTTTTTGTAGTTGTTGTATGATTAGCAGATGGTGTAATGTCAATTTCATTGCCCAAATTAGTCGTAACCTTTATCTTATTACCACTCTTTATTGCCTTCCCACCATTCGTCTTGCCTGTTACAGTTCCTTCCGGCAGTATCTCATTTACGGAATCTGTCCTGACCGGTTCTATCTTCGAAACCTTCCTTTCCATCGGATTCGTTCCGGATATGTTTTCTCCTACCGCTTTTGCCTTTGGAACTTCTGCTGTTTGTGCCTTTATCCCCTCCGGCAGCCCACTTTCCACACATTTAAGACTCGTTACTGCTTCATTCTCTACCTGCCTTGTTGCAACTGCTCCTGTCTCCGTATTTCTTGGCAGCTCAATTGCCTTCCCACCGCTCGTTTCGCCTGTCACAGTTCCTTCCGGCAGTACCTCATTTACCGGTTCTGTTCGGATACCTGTTTTTCTGCCGCCCGTTTCCAGCTTCTCCACATCCGGTGTCCCCGCATACATTGCATTCTCCACCAGTTTGTAGTCTAACAGGCTTGCCAGGGCTGACGCATCGGCTCCGACCTCGCTTACATGCATCAGTGTGTAATACGCCGTATCCCCCAATGCCGATTTTATCACATTCTGCGATTCCATGTCCAGCTCTCTCAGGGATGCATAGGTTATATCCTGTACACCTTCCGTTCCCTCTGCTGCTCCAAATACGACAGAGGATGTTCCGAATATCAGGTCCATGGCCTTCAGGAATCCAAATGTTGCTATTTCCGACGCTCTGATTGCCGCTTTCCCGCCTCCAAGAAGCGTTGTGGCATGCATAACCTTAACGATACCTTCTTGCAGTCTTCCGTCCCTGACATATATATCGTTGTACTGCTGGCATATCCCTGACATGTCCCCGATAAAGTCCTTATTCTGCGATATGTATCCATTTACCTGCACCAGACTCGTAAAAAACTCAGGATGCTGCAACGGGCTCAGATGGGATGTATTGTCTGACTTCAATACGAAAGGATGGTCATGTATCGACCGCAGATATGCAAGACTGTTTTCTGCAAGCTCCGATAACATGCTTATTTCTCCCTCCGTTACAGCTTCCTCCACTGCAATGACATCCTCCCGGAATTTCTGTTCCCTTACGACCAGCTCATCCATGTCATCATACAGGGTCTCTGCCTGCGCTTTGTCCACTTCACAGAACCCCGACACCTTCCGGTATATGGAATCCACGATGTCGGTTTCATTTTCCAGCCATACCGATGCTGTTTTGTATGCATTTACAACCTCCGCAACCGTATCCAGATTGATTACGGCGTATACATCCCCATCCAGCGTTGAAAAGGAGCCCTCATACACCGGCAGCACCTGTCCGTATGCACCATACAGGTTTTCCGCAGCCATCCCTATTGCATCCCTGTACTGCGTGATATAGTTTTTCATGGATGTGATTGCCGCTCCATCCTGCTCCGAAAGCATACTGCAGAACTCATTAATACTGGCATTTACATTGTCCAGAGAGTCCAGAAACTTTGACAGCTCGCTCAGTATATGATTGCCAAGCCTGTAAATATCATTTACATCTACGGTAGCTCCCATCCTTATCCCTCCAGTTCCTCACTGATTGCCGTATCACTGCCGTAAAGACCCGTATAGGCAGCCGTTACATTCGCAGCCATGGTTTCCAGAATTGCCTGTATGCGGGTGGAAATCATGTTCAGCACATCCAATTGGTCTAAAAGCATTTTATAAGACGGAAGATCACAGAAGCCATCCTGACTGTACCTGTTTTCCCCACCATTGATTATATGAATATTTTTTGTTTTTTCCTTTATGTCTCCCATACAGACATCCAGATATTCAAAGTTCACAAAGATTCTGTCCGGCATGTTTTCCCTCCTTAGTTTCCTTCCAATAAACGCAGTGCCCTCTGTTTCATCTGCAAATAAGCAATCCCCTGGTTCATCGACCGGATGCTGCTTTTTAAGTCCTGCATTTCATCCTGCAGTTTTTTTTCTTTTTCGCAAAGCTGCTGCTTCATGACTTCCAGCGCATGATAATACCCGTCAAAATCATGGTCTGTGATTGTGACTGCATCGTCCGTATAACGGTATTCTTCCCCGGACCACTGAGATGCGGTTTTCGTGTTGGAATAAAACACATGCTCAGCATAATGCTGTATTCCCTGTATGTTTGACATGACTGTATCCAGATTCCCGATTGCTGACCGCAGCACATCATACTGCTCTCCATACTGTACCAGCAGACGGTTATTCCGGGTTATCTGTGCCTCATACCTCTGAATCTGCCTGCGGTTATTCCGCAGGTCCTGTTCCGGACTGACAGATTTATTTCCACTTCGTCCCATTGTTTCTCCTCTTTGCTTTCGCCCCTTACCTTAAGCTGTCTGCGATTGCCCGATCCTGCTCCGAAAAAGCAGTACAGATCTGTCCGAGCTGTACACAGTATGTATCCACCATCTCTGACAGCTTTGCTACATTCGGCGCAAGCAGTGTTTTGAACTCCTCCACATACGCCGTTGCCGCCTCTGATTCCATGTAACCGTTATCCACCAGACTCTGCACGATGCCGCACATGTCATCGTAGCAGGTATCCAGATTCGTTTTCTCCTGTTTCATCGCCGGTATGGTGACCGATGTCAGACTGTCAACATCAACCCTTAATTTACTCATTGTATCCCTCCTGTTTTCTATTCCCAGCGTCCCTGTAATTTGGAACATCCGCTCATGCAAAATTTGCCTCCGGCAAATGAGCGGACGCTGCATGTCAGATTTTCACTAAAAACCTGACACATTCTTTGGAACTTACGCTCTATCTTACGGACAACTGTTCTTCGATTCCCTGGTCAAGCGCCTCATACTTTTTACACACGGATTCCAGCTGTTCCGCAATGCTTGTGATGTTCTGGTTAATGCTGGAAAATGTCGTGCTTACAACTTCCTCAAATTCAGCAATATAGCTGTTGGCTGTTCCGCCCTCCAGATACTTGCAGGCAATGATATCATTTACCACATTTCCAAGTCTGCTCAGTATGGATGACATGTTGCCTGCTTCTTCCTCCAGCTTTGCAATAACATTTTCCCGAATCTCCACGTAATTTACTTCCATGTCGTTTCTCCTTTCCTGTTAAAATGTGCCCCTCGCATTCGTATGAGATAGCTCGCCTTGCTCCATGTGGCTCTTCGTATGGGGGGCAGTTCATCGAAACCATGCTAAATCCTTCTCTCCCTTCATGATGGTTTCCGCTCTGATAATATGTAGCGCGAATGCGATTTCATGTTCTGTAGCACAATATTTGATTCCCGCAAGCAATGAGCCAAGCGACTGCGAAGCAGACATTTGGCGAATGCCGCAAGGGTCACATACCCCGCAGCTCTGCAGCGCTACAAGTTTTATAAACGTCAGCTTGCTGCGGGGTTGTTGACTTATCTGAATGAAATTACAGATACTTCGATTATTACAAAAATCGGGAAAAAATGACTTTTAAAACATCGAACTATGTTTTTTGAGCATCGTACTTGATTTTCGACTGTGCACTGTCTCTTTCTTTCAATATCCAGTTGAACGACCTTCACACTTTCGCATACCCTTCATGTCCCGTGAAGTGCTATACTAATGTTGTAACAGAAGTGGCTAATAAGATATAATAAATTT
>CAZLZH010000105.1:0-5102 GCA_964563955.1 uncultured Bacteroides sp.
CTGAAATTTCATTTGTTTCGTTGTTCATAAAATTCCTCCTTTTTTGCAGGAGGAATATGCTCTTTTAAATCCAGTTCCTCGCTGCTTGTATTTTTTCGTGAAATAAAGCATCGAAGTTCTATGATTCTAAGAGTAAGAGATGTGGCAAGCCACACAATAGAATAGAAAATAATGCTTTCCAATATCATAGCATGCTTCATATTGATTGACAATTAAAAAATCATGAATTTCCTGTAAAAAAAATTTTTGGAATTTAAAATGTAGAGAGTAAATGAACAGTTGCATATAAATTCGGTAAATCGATACAGAAATTGATAGTATTTTTTCAATAATCACTTTAAATCACTTTATATTTTTTCTGTAAAATGCTATAGTTTTATAAAAAAGGGGGAGGAAACATTTTGAAGAAACAGAAATGGAAATATTTGGCGCTCCTTACTGCATTGACAGTGGGTGCAGCTTCCGTCCATGTGGGTGCATCAAATTATGATAATACATATAGCGTACAGGATGAAGCTGTTGGGGATGCCTTACAGATTGGCGATGAAGAGGAGGATATCTCTGAAAACGGATACACCATAGTCGGCGGAGAAAAAACGGAGTCTGTTCCGTTTCGGACAATGGAATATTCCCAATCGGATAATGACCTTCATGTGATGGATTTTGCAACAGAAACGGATGCTCTGCAGGAAGCTGTACTTGAGGTTGGTACATCATCGAATAAGATTTCGGCTGATAAAAGATCCGTTACATTTTCCTACACAAATCCATATTGTGCTTTTGAAAACTATGTGACAAAAAATGGAGCAAAAGCTAAATTGTTGTTTAAAAATGAATTGTTTTCCTATGATATTTCAAGTCAGGAATTTACGCTTGAATATACATTTCCGGTGGCTGTATATAACTCGTCAGGCAACTATTGGAGCAACCAAAGCAATGTAAATGCATATGTATGTGAAGACAGCGGTGTTTTATATTACGGTTACAACACATATACAAATACGACATATGCTGACGAAATTACAAACATCGTAGTTTATGATTTGGAAAGCGGAGGAGTCAAAGGAACAGTTTCGATTGACGGGTGTTTTTTCCAGAGCGTTGGAGCAGACAGAAATGGCAATATCTTTGTGTGTATACAATCAGCGGAGGATACATATGAACTTAGGATATATTCAAGTTCCGGAATGTTGCTTGCAAGCAAAGCAGTAGAAAGTTGCATCAATTCCTTTTCCGGATTTTGCTTGGATGGGTCATTTTATTATGTGGATGAGTATATGTATAACTCCTACGGATATGATAACTTGATGGGACGACTCATGAATGGCAGATATGTTTCCGGCACGATTACTTTGAATGAAACCTATATGACATATGTGAAGAATATTTATTTTGATGATTACAGAAATCCGGCCGAAATACTGAATGACAAATATCTGGTTACATGGAATGGAGGATTTTATTCGTTAGACAAAATTACGGATAGCAGTTGGTCTTGCGCATTATCTGCAGGTAAAAATCTGGAAATGGGTTCAGAGTATGATTACATTTACAATATAGGTGTAAATTCCGTTATAATAGAAAATGTTGTTTATACGTTGTACGACAATGATACAATTTATGTCTATGACCTGGATTCCGGAGAAAAAATTAAATATATTGATTTAGATAACAAGGTTGTAAATTTGAAACAAAACGGCTCCGATCTTTTGGCACTCATGACAGACGGAACAAATTATTTCTATGAGGAAATTCGTTTGAGCAGCTTTGTTCCAATTACAACAACTACCTATAACATGAACGGTTTTTCGGTTTATGCAGGGAGAACAAAGGAGCAGATTACAGACAAATTTATTGACGCTGTACCGGATGATTATTCGGCATCATTATTTTCTGCGGTCGGAAGTGTGACAAATCCGTATAAGGAATATAGGCTTTCTGATACTACCGCAAATGATGCGGTTGCTCTTTCCAATTATTACAGATGGCTGGGAGGCCTGAACGGATTTACCGGCTCAGAAGATGAGATCTGGACGAAAGCCGGTAAGGGAGCAGTGTTGTTGGCGGCGTCTGATTTCTCACATGATTCGTCGCAACCGAGTGATATGCCGGATGAATTTTATGAAGCGGCAAGTGCAGCAACCTCAAGCAGCAGCATCGCTATGAATTATGCTTCAGGTCAGACTAAAACGATTTATACGATACGACAGTTTTTAAATGATACATCTTATACGATGCCCGGACACAGAAATACATTCTTTACACGGAATGGAAATAAGATTGCGTATGGCATGACAGATTATTATGTATGTCAGACTGTTGAATACGTAGGAAATCCAAATCCACAGGGAACGGCGCAGCTTGACAACAATGAAGCAGCATATGCGTGGCCGTCTGCCGGATACTTCCCATCAGAAGAGTTGTCAAAGAACGCTTATTGGACAGTAAACTTAAATACGGATAAACTGAATTTGTCAAATATTGCGCTTGAGGTGACAATCACGGATGTGGATACAGGAGAAGTGTTTACAAGGAAGAGTTCTGACGATGGACTATATGCATCCTCTTATTGGGGGAAATATATCAGTTTTGCTCCTCCTACAACTTCGGGACAGAATTATAATGGTAAAACCTATAAGGTTGTGTTATCAAATTTGGAAGATGCAGAGGGTATGCCGGCAAAGCTGGAATATACCATTAGATTTTTTTCGTACGGAGATGTAACCTACAGCATAGATGGAAAAAACTATGTAAGCAATAGCTACGGACAGTTGGCGGAAAAAACTACAAGTGGCGAAACCACAGAAGACGGAATTACAAGCGGAGGAGCCACAGGTGGAGATTCAATGATTGAAATCCCAAATGTGTCTGTTTTCTATCGTACGCATGTGCAGACATATGGCTGGCAGGGATATGTGACAAACGGAAAAGTCAGTGGGACAAGTGGTCAGGCGAAGAGACTGGAAGGCATCCATATTTCCGTGAATGGAAATAAAAATCTAGGTATTCAATATACAACTCATTGCCAGAGCTATGGCTGGTTACCGTGGTCGGCAAATAATGAGATGAACGGAACCGAGGGTGAGGCAAAGCGGCTGGAGGCAATTAAGATTCAGTTAACCGGCGCAGACAAGGATAAGTATGATGTGTACTATCGTGTGCATGCACAGTCTTATGGCTGGCTTGGCTGGGCGAAGAATGGAGCACCGGCGGGCACGGCAGGATATGCGAAGAGACTCGAAGCGATTCAGATTGTTGTTGTAAAGAAAGGGGAAAGTGCACCGGGGCTTGATTATGCGGATGTAAAAGCATCCACGATGGTTCACAATAGCAGTGCCTATATAGCAATCGCTGGAACATCACCGGTTGTAGGAGCGGCAGCGACAAACGCAAAGAATCCGGTTATTCCGGGTACGTCTGTAACGAATGTTTCTTACCGGACGCACGTACAGACATATGGTTGGCAGGGTTGGAAGTACAACGGACAGGTGAGTGGTACAAGTGGACAGGCAAAGCGCCTCGAAGGTATCAATATCAAGCTGACAAATAAACAGTATTCCGGTGGTATTGCATATACGACTCATGTACAGACATATGGCTGGCAGGGAAATGTGAATGATTCATCCACATGGAAAAAGGATGGCGAGATGGCAGGAACAAGCGGACAGGCAAAACGTCTCGAAGCAATCTGCATCAAGCTGACCGGCGAGATGGAGCAGCATTATGACATTTATTACCGTGTACATGCACAGACATATGGCTGGCTTGGCTGGTCAAAGAATGGAGCACCGGCTGGCACGGCAGGACTTGCAAAGCGTCTCGAGGGCATCCAGATTGTGCTTGTGCCAAAGGGTGGCGCTGCACCGGCAAATAATTATGGCGGCGTGAAGGCAAACCGGACAGAAAACTATATAGCGAAGTAGTTACAACGGGATTATAAATGGAATAAAAAAGAAATAAAACAGGGAGCTGATGCAAAGTAGAAAAGTAATCAACGAAGCGACAGCTCCCTTGTTTTGTTAATATTTAAAAAAATGTATATAGAAAGGGTATTGCTTAAATCACATTTGCTAGGTGACACTCGCTATTTAAACATTGATTGTTTGAAGTTGCTCTAAAATTTTATCTTCGTCATAATCGGGAGCAAAAGACTTAGCGATTTTGCAGATTTTTTCTATCAAGTCTGCATCTTCCTCTAGCTCGTCAGCGATAGTCTGAATATCTTTTCCTTTTGCAAGCTTACGGCATATTAGCGAAATTAACATTGCTGTACGCCCTTCTTTGAGACCTGCGGCATGTCCTTCCCTAAGTCCTTCTTTATGTCCTTCTTCACGTCCGTACTCTATCATGGATTTCCTATGCAATTCTTCATCGTATTCGTAGAGACTCATACTGATAACCTCCCCCTTGTTCTTTTTAAGAAAGTCAGCCAATATGTCCTCTTTTATGCATTCGTCCACTGCAATGGAAACGGCTTGCTCAAGACTCATATCCTTCTGATATCTGCGCACCCGATCGACATATTGCATGTACTGCTTTAAGGTCGGGCACTTCATAAGGAAATTATCATTATAACCCGGATTGATGTTGATTTGGGTTACAACAAGCTCCAAGTCCGGATGCTCTTCCTTATGTACAAATGCATCTGACAGACGCAGCTCCCGCATTGCAGGCTGTAATCTTTCTCCATTGTAAAATACGATAAACTTCGGATTTGGAAGTGGAATCAGCTTTGGTGTATAAATGTCTTTTCTCAAATAAAATTGAGCAAAATTCCTTGCTACATAGTCCAAATCCCGAAGCGGCAGGTTCGGATTCACGGTCGATTGATGCTCATATAAATTGAGCCGCATATCGACCACACAGGAAATATCATTTTTCACAGTCATGTAAATGGCATTTTCGAGTGTTGTAACCGAAAGCTCATCCGGATTATCATAGCCTGTGTCGTTTACTGCATTGTAGAGAGCCAATAGTTCTCGTTTGTCTGAAAACAACATCCGAAACACGGTATCCTTGTATTTTGTCTGCGGCGTTGCCTTCTCGGCTGAAATTTCATTTGTTTCGTTGTTCATAAAATTCCTCCTTTTTTGCAGGAGGAA
>CAZLZH010000106.1:0-5080 GCA_964563955.1 uncultured Bacteroides sp.
GTGTGATGAAAATAATCTTAGCTCATTGGATGTGAGCAAAAATACAAAATTGACAAATTTAATATGTTTTAGCAATCATTTAAGCACATTGGATGTAAGCAAGAATGTGAATTTAATGGATTTGGGTTGTTGCTATAATAATTTGAGTGCATTGGATGTAAGTAAGAATGTAGATTTAATAAGTTTGGAGTGCGCTGGAAATAATCTGAGTACATTGGATGTAAGCAAGAATGTAAAATTGACATACTTATGGTGCAGTGAAAATAGTTTGAGTACATTGGATGTAAGTAAAAATTTGGATTTGGGAAATTTATATTGTGATGGTGATGTCAATGTAATTTATTCTCCGGCACCGGCTGTATCTGTTTCTTATCGTACACATGTACAGACATTTGGCTGGCAGAATACTGTTACAAACGGTACCATGAGCGGTACAAGTGGCAAAGCGAAGCGCTTAGAGGGTATTAATATATCGGTAAGTGGTAATAACAATCTTGGAATCCAATATACAACTCATTGCCAGAGTTATGGCTGGCTGCCGTGGTCATCAAATGGTGAGATGAACGGAACCGAAGGCGAGGCAAAGAGGCTTGAAGCAATTATGATTCAGCTTACTGGTAAGGATAAGTATAAATATGATGTGTATTATCGTGTACATGCACAGAGCTATGGCTGGCTTGGCTGGGCAAAGAACGGAGAGCCGGCTGGTACAGCAGGACTTGCAAAGAGACTCGAAGCTATTCAGATTGTCATTGTAAAGAGAGGGGAACCTATCAATACGAAGCTTGGAAATATTACATCTGCAAGAAATGAGGCATACATCGCAGTTAAAGGTACATCGCCGGTTTTGGGAGAAGAAGCAACAGATGCGATATATCCGTATGTTCCGGGTCAATATGAATCAAATGTTTCTTACCGTACGCATGTGCAGAGCTACGGCTGGCAGGGTTGGAAGTATAACGGACAGATGAGCGGAACAAGCGGACAGGCAAAGCGTCTGGAAGGAATCAATATCAAGTTGACGAACAAGCAGTATTCCGGAAGCATCCTTTATACGACCCATGTACAGACATATGGCTGGCAGGGCAATGTGAATGATCCATCCACTTGGAAGAAGGATGGCGAGATGGCAGGAACAAGCGGACAGGCAAAGCGCCTTGAAGCCATCTGCATCAAACTGACCGGTGAGATGGAACAGAATTATGATATATATTATCGTGTACATGCGCAGACTTACGGCTGGCTCGGTTGGGCAAAGAATGGAGAACCGGCAGGTACGGCAGGACTTGCAAAGCGTTTAGAGGGAATCCAGATTGTACTTGTTCCAAAGTGGGATGATGCGCCGGGAAATGACTATGGCGGCGTGAAGGCAAACCGGACAGAAAGATATATAACGAAGTAGTTTTAACAAAAGTAAGAATGGCATAAAAAAGAAATATGCCGAATGAAATAAAACAGGGAGTTGTCGTAAAAGTAGAAAAGCAATCTGCGAAGCGACTGCTCCCTGTTTGTATTTAAATTGGAAATATAAGTGAATAAAGTTTCTCCATATGCAACTTCACAACTGAATAATTTCATACCGCTCCATTGAGTTTTAATATATTTATAGTGTATGATGCAATTAGAGGGCAATATATATTGCAGGAGGAATCATTATGAATATGTTGAACTTGTCGGAAAATATTTTGCGTCTTCGGCGCGAACGGAAAATTACGCAGGAGGAGCTTGCGGATTTTGCGGGCGTAACAAAGGCGTCTGTTTCCAAATGGGAGAGCGGAAAAAGTACGCCGGATGTCATGCTTTTGCCTCTTCTGGCGTCTTTTTTTGATGTGACACTGGATGAACTGGTCGGATATGAACCGCAGTTATCAAAGGAACAGATTCGGCGCATTTACGGAGAGCTTTGTTCGGATTTTGCGGCCTTGCCATTTTCGGAAGCGAAGCTGCATGTGGAGGGATATGCGCGAAGGTATTATAGCTGTTATCCGTTTTTGCTGCAGCTTGCCATTCTGTATCTGAATCATTTTATGCTTGCACCGGAGCGGGAGGAAGGGATTGCAATGCTCCGGAAGGCAGAAAAGTATTGCATGCATATCGAGGCACGATGCGAGGATTTGGGTGTCAAGCAGGATGCGATTTCGGTACATGCAATTCTTAGTATACAGCTTGGCAAGCCTCGTGAGGCAATCGACAGGTTGGAAATGCTGGCGGATCCAATGCGGATTTCAAATCAAAATGATTTGCTTTTGGTTCAGGCATATCAGCAGGCAGGAGAAACGGAGTCTGCAAAGAGCTATGCGCAGATATACGTCTATCTGCATTTGATCAGTCTGATAAGTGCGGAGACGACATTTTTGACTTTACATGTCAATGATCTTGAACGGTGTGAGCGCACGATTGCAAGGGTTAATGCCGTGATGGAGGAATATGGGCTGGATGCGCTTCATCCGAATATTGCAGTGCAGTTTTATTATCAGGCAGCAGTTGTGTATGCGACACATGGTATGAGAAAGCAGGCACTTGCCATGCTGGAGCGGTTTTCCTGCAATATACGAAAAATGCTTGACTGCGAGCAACTGACTTTGTCTGGGGATGATTATTTTGATCATTTGGATGAGTGGATTGACGGCTTGACGCTTGGGGATATGGCGCCGCGGGATCGAAGCTTTATTGTACAGAATTCCTTGCAGGCGTTGTCGAATCCTGTGTTTGCAGATTTTAAAGGGATAGAGGAATTTCAAAGAATTTTGGAACGGATTCAGGGAACTGTTTCATAAAAAGGAGGAAAAGATTATGCCGGATATCAATGAGATGTTACCATTTTTAATCCCACTGGTTATTTTACAGTTTGCGTTGCTCGGAGTTACGATACGCCATATTTTGACGCATGACAATTATAAGCGGGGAAGTCGTGTGATGTGGCTTGTAATCTCGATTGTTGGTATGGAATTTATAGGACCGATCCTGTATTTTCTGTTAGGAAAAGAGGATAGCTGATATGGAGATGCTTTCGTTATCAAATGTGGAAAAGCGTTTTGGAGCCAAGCAGGTGCTGAAAAATGTAACCTTTTCGGTTCCGGAGCACACGATATATGGCTTTGTCGGGCAAAATGGAGCCGGAAAGACAACAACGATGAAGATGATTCTCGGTCTGCTCGAGTGTGACAAGGGAGATATCTTTGTAAATGGAATGCCGGTTCGGTATGGTGAAAATGAGACGAATCGTTATATCGGTTATTTGCCGGATGTGCCGGAATTTTATACCTATATGACTCCGATGGAATACCTGCGGTTTTGTGGAGAGATTACAGGAATGCCGATCGGAGAGATTAAGGCACGGAGTGAAGAACTGCTTCGTCTTGTCGGGCTTGGTGATGAGAAGCGGCGCATCAAGGGTTTTTCAAGAGGTATGAAGCAGCGGCTTGGAATTGCGCAGGCTCTGCTCAATCATCCGAAACTGTTGATTTGCGATGAACCGACATCGGCGCTTGACCCGGCAGGCAGGAAGGAGCTGCTTGATATCTTAGTTGCGGCGAAGGAGGAAACGACGGTGCTTTTTTCCACCCATATTCTTTCGGATGTGGAGCATATCTGTGATGAACTCGCGTTTTTGCATGAAGGGGAGATTGCGCTTCAGGGAACGCTTGAGGAAGTGCGGAAGCTGCGCAGGGAGACTGCCACGGAGCTTGAGATTGAAAAGACAGAGGATGTGGCGCTTTTATGTGAAACATTTCCGTTTTTGGAGCAGACGGGTAAACATTGTCTGAGGTTAGAACAGCCGAATAAGCTGCCGGAGCTTTTGCATTTTCTGGCAGAACGTCAAATATCTCTGCTTCGCTTGGAGCGGATGGAACCGACACTGGAGGATTTATTCTTGGAGGTGATTGGCAGATGACTGCATTTATGAAAAAGGAATGGATGGAGAATGTTCGTACAGGGCGTATCTGGATTTTGTCGATTGTTTTTGGCTTGTTTGGCGTGATGAATCCAGCCATAGCAAAGCTCACACCGTGGCTGATGGAGATGATGTCGGATTCTTTGGAGAGTGCCGGATTTGTGGTGGCAGAGGTAACTGTTAGCGCGGCGGAATCATGGACGCAGTTTTATAAGAATATTCCGATTGCGCTGTTAATAATTGTGTTGTTGTTTAGTCAGACATTTACAGCGGAATATCAGAAGGGAACCTTGATTCCGGTTGTCACAAAGGGGCTGTCAAGACGAATTATCGTATGTGCAAAGACGTTTGTGATGATGTTCATTTGGACGGTCTGCTATTTCCTTTGCTATGGGATTACTTATGTATATAACGCATATTTCTGGGATAACAGCGTTGTTTCTCATCCGCTGTTCGCTGCTTTTTGCTATTGGCTGTTTGGCGTGTGGGTGCTTGTATTTTTGGTGCTGTTTTCCACATTTCTTTCGAGCAACATACAGGTGCTGCTTGGTACGGGAATCGTTGTTCTCATTACTTATCTGCTTGGACTGCTTCCGAAGCTTTCCAAATTTGTACCGTCAAAATTGATGGGCGGAATGGGGATTTTGCAAGGGGCAGCAGAACCGGCAGACTTCTATGCAGGGATAGCAGTTGCCGGGGTAATAACTGTAATTTGTATTCCTGCTGCAATTATATGTTTTGACAGAAAGCAGTTATAGGCTCAGTCTTTTTTTCCGCTGCCTTCTCTCATGCTCCAGATTGCTTTGTATTTCATCTATGCGGCGGAAGATATCAGCGATAACCTCTGTCTCGTCCTTTGGACGCGCAACCTCAGCTCCTTTTGCACAAAAATTTGCACATTACTTGACAAAACCAGTAAAGAGTAGTAAAAAATAATAAAACCAGTAAAAAGTAGTAAAAAATAATCAAACCAGTAAAGAGTAGTAAAAGTAGAAAGGCTGAAAAAGATGAATAATCCATTTAGTTTAACCTTTGGAAAAAGTCCGATTGAGATTATTCCCAGGGTTGTTCAAATGAATCATGTAAAAGAGATGTTTGAAGCGGATGTCATTAACCAGCAGATTTATATGATTACCGGTTTAAGGGGAACAGGGAAAACGGTTTTGCTAAGTGAATTGTACACAT
>CAZLZH010000107.1:0-4985 GCA_964563955.1 uncultured Bacteroides sp.
GGAAGATGCTTTTAACGAATACATGACCTTCGGTGGGCTGCCTAGAATTTTATCCTTTCATACAGATGAACAGAAAATCAAATATTTGGAAGATTTGTTTAAGGAAACATATTTGAAGGATATTATTGAGCATAATCGAATCGTCAACACAACAGAATTGGAGGAACTCGTAAATATACTTGCTTCAGCAATCGGTTCCCTTACCAATCCTACTAAATTGGAAAATACTTTCCGTTCTGTTTCACAAAGCGATATTTCGCATAAAACGATAAAGAAGTATATAGATTATTTGCAGGATGCATTTTTGGTTGACATAGCAAACCGTTATGACATAAAGGGTAAAAAGTATATAGGCACTCCTGTAAAAATATATTTTGTAGATGTCGGTCTTCGCAATGCAAGATTAGGTTTTAGGCAAATAGAGGAAACACATCTGATGGAAAACTTGATTTATGTGGAGCTTAAGAGACGAGGATATGCGGTGGATGTTGGACTTGTGGAAATACGCGAAAATGACGGAGAAGGGAAGTGGGTTCGCAAGCAATTGGAGGTAGATTTTATTGCATACAAAGGTAATAATAAATATTATATTCAGTCTGCATTTGCATTGGCGGATGAAGAGAAGAAAATGCAGGAGGAACGACCGCTTCTTAATATTGGTGATTTTTTTAAAAAAATTGTTGTGGTGGGAAGCTATATAAAATTGAAAAGGGATGAGACCGGAATTACAACAATGGGTATCCGTCAGTTTTTGTTGGATCAAAACAGTTTGGATTTATAAGACTACGCAAAGGTCTGATTTAGTGCTGATTTAGTATAAAAAAAGAATGGATGAATAAGGATGTAACGCCGGATTTCAAGATGGACATGTGCAAGGACAATTGCAAGGACGAATGCAAGGGTTTATCCAACAAGGTCTTAAATATGGAGCTTTCAAGGAACAGATTATCCAAGACCTCGTAGATGAATGCCATGTAGATATGCAAACCGCTGCTTTGGCCTTTGAACAATATCAAAAAGAAAACAACCGATTGTTTATCGAATCAGCTTTATGCTGAGAAATCGGATATTCAAACCGAATAATTAAATATTTTAGGCCAAGTATCCGATATAATATAAAAGTGGTATATTATATAGAGCAAAAAGGAATTTGCGTTTGTGCGAATGGAGTCGCGGGTAGAGGAATGAGAAAAAGAGGAACCTCGCATATTATGCGAGGTTTTTCTTGTATATGGAGGAAACAAGGTGGTTAAATTAACAGACGATGAGCTTCGTAAAATTCAATTAATACAGTTGGAAATGTTAGAAGAAGTGAATCGAATATGCAATAAATGCAACATACATTATAATATAATTGCAGGCACATTACTGGGGGCTGTTCGACATCGTGGATTTATTCCGTGGGATGATGATGCTGATGTAGCAATGTTAAGGGGAGAATATGAAAAATTTCGCATGGCATGTAAAACAGAATTAGATACTACGAGGTTTGAATTTCAGGATCATAGAAATACAAAAGGATATAGATGGGGATATGGAAAACTAAGGCGAAAAGATACTTTATTTCTTAGAGAGAATCAAGAACATATGCCATATTTTCAGGGGATTTTTATTGATGTTTTTCCTTTGGATGGAGTGCCGGATAATTATTATTTGCGAGTGCTGCATAATATGGAATGCTTTGTAATTCGAAAACTATTATGGGCAAGGGTCGGTAAATATGCAGAGGACAAATTAATTTTGAGAAAATGGTACTTCCTTTTGGATAAAATTCCAGTGAAAAAGATATTTTCATGCTATAAAAGATTGGTTATGATTTCAAATAAAAGAAAAACAAGAATGGTTAGAATTCTTACATTTCCTACACCGAATAATGAGTATGGTTATTATCGTTGCTGGTATGAAAATAGTGCAGATATTGAATTTGAAGGTAGAATGTTTAAGGGAATTAAGGATTATGATAGCTATCTCTCGTTTAAATTTGGAGATTATATGACATTGCCACCGGCGGAAAAAAGGAAAGTGCATCCGGTTTCGAAATTAAGACTGTTAAAAATGTAATAAATTAAAAAATATAAATGCGGTTTTGAAACAAATAGTACTCTTGTATGTGTGATATTAAGAATATGAGGTAAAAAATGTACATCGATAAAAATGATTTTTTGAAAATTGTAAAAGATAAAAAGGTTTATGTTTTTGGAACAGGGATAGATGCTGAAACTCTATGTACAGAAACTAACTATTCTGAAAAAATAGAAGCGTTTATTGATAATTATAGATTTGGAGAAAATAGATTTTTTTTAGGGAAACATATTATAAGTATAGAACAATTTCTTATGACAGATTGTGCCAATGCTGTTATTGTAGTTGCAAGTTATAGATTTGCAAAAGAAATCTGTATACAACTTCAAACTTTGGGGCTGATTCCGTCAAAGGATTATTATGTTTGGGATGAAAATCAATTATTTTGTCATGATGAGAATACAAAAGAGTTAATACAGTTATTTCAGTCAGTATGGAAGGAAAACTCAGTCAAAGAAAAAAAGTCTAAAATATTGATTCCTTTTGATAATAAACATTATACGTTGCCTGTTATATATGCTTATTGTTCAAATTATTTTGCGCAAAAGTATAATGCATCAATAGTTGCCTATTTTAGATTTGGGGCTTCAATTGAAAATGCATCAGATGTTATTAAAGATATTTATTCTTCTTTTAATGTTGAAGAAGTTATTGATTGCTCGTTAAACGAGGAGTTAAAGAAGGAAGCAGATATGTTGGTTAAACAGGTTTGGGATACTCTTTATGCATGGGAGGATTGGAAAAAAATAACTATATATGGAATTCATTTTGGGACAACAATAATTCGGCATTTCCTTAGAGTACATATCCCTACCTTTGATTTAAGAAGTGATTATATGTATACATTTTTAAAAAATTCTATTTATACTATAATATTTTGGTATCATTATATTAACAACAATGATTTTAAAATAGTATTTCTCGCAGATGGCGTAAGTTGGGATGGGTATATTAGAGATATTGCTATATCAAAGGGAATTCCGACATATGCAATTGAGTGTAAAATGGCAAAAATGACTTTGGATTTTTGCGATAAAGCACCATATCAATATTTTGGAAGTATGTGGAATGAATTGTCAATTTGTGAGCAAAAATACGGAAAAAAATGGGCGCAAGAACATATAGAGAATCGATTAAAAGGTGGATTGGATGAAGTTCACTATACAATGCGATTGAAAAATACATTGTCTCATGGAATAAAAGAATCCTATCACCTTGAAAAAAATGACAAATTAAAGGTGGTTATATTTCCTCATATATTTGAGGAAGACTGTTATTGGTGTGGAAGCCAGTTGTTTGATGACAATTATTTTTCGTGGTTGTGTAATCTGGGAGAATTATCAGAATGTACACCTACATATGACTGGTATATAAAAATGCATCCATGCGCTAAGCGGAGAGATAAAATAATAATTGATATGTTGATAGAAAAATATCCGAAAATAAAGAAGATTCCGGAGGATATATCTCCAATTCAATTGCGTGATGAAGGTGTACAGTATGCATTAACGGTAAGTGGAACAATAGGTCAGGAGTTTCCAGAAATTGGAATTCAAGTTATCATGGCGGGCAAAAATCCATATAGCTGTTTTGATTTTGTATGGAATCCGGAAAGTAAAGAAGAATATAATGATTTAATTTATAATTTAGATAAACTTGATAAAAAGAATAACATGGACGAGTTATACAAGTTTTATTCATTAAATTATCTGTTTTATGATTGGGATTACATTTCTTACAAATCGTTATTCTTTAATAATAAATACTTGTCAATGGATAGGTTGGAATTAGAGGCATATGGAAAAAAATATGGAACCTGGATGTATGGTGAGTATATACGAGAATGGTCTAAGGAGAGGCATAATGAAATATTAAATGAATTAGAAGCGCTGTTTGAAAAGATGGATAGTTGGAGACCGGATATATTGTATAAAAAGAGTAATTATAAGGAGATATGATAATGAGTGACAAGATAAGCATTGTAGTTCCGGTGTATAATGTTGAAAAATATATAGAAGAATGTGTACATAGTTTATGCAATCAGACGTACAAGAATATTGAAATATTATTGGTAGATGATGGTTCAGAGGATGGCAGTGGTCAGATATGTGATGAGCTGTCAAAAGCTGATAATAGAATTAAGGTGTATCACACCGAAAACAGGGGAACATGGTCTGCAAGAAAGCTGGGAATATTGCAAGCAACAGGTTGTTATATTGGCTTTGTTGATGGTGACGATTGGATAGATGATGATATGTATGAATCATTATATAATTTGGCAAAAGAACATAATGCTCAGATTGTCACATCAACAGGTATAAGGGAATATACGAATGGCTCAGCAGGATCAAGTTTTCAAGATGGGTTTACCGAAGGAATTTATAAACAACAGGATATTGCTGAACACATTTTCCCTGTGGGGACGGATGAGAAACGGTATATGAACAGTAGTGTATGTTATAAATTTTTTAGAAGAGACTTGCTCTTTGATGCACTGGAGATGATTGACGAAAGGTTATATATTTATGAGGATTTAGTTTTGTGTATTTCGGCTATATTGAAAGCAGAAAATATTTACATTCATCATGGAAGTTATTATCACCATCGAGAGAGAGAAAGTTCATCGACGTATAAGCGAGATATTCATATTCTTGAACAATTATCCAAGGCATATAATTTTTTACTTAATATGTTTAAAGTATATGATGATAGTGAAAAATTAATAAAACAATTAGATGGATTTATTGCACATGCTATTTTTAGGGCGCTACCGAGATTTTTAGGAAGTCAATATTTTTTCCCTTCGTATGTTATCAGGGAAAATAATGTTATTCCCAAAAATGCAAAGATAATACTTTATGGAGCAGGGATAGTAGGCCAAGGGTATAAGTGGTGGAATGATT
>CAZLZH010000108.1:0-4973 GCA_964563955.1 uncultured Bacteroides sp.
TGCGTGTAAGTATATCATAACTCCGGTTGTCTAACTATACCGATTCGGAATCTTCCGATAAAAGATTGGCAAGCCTCTGTGTGGCTGTCTCCGGTTTCTTGGAATAGAGCCTTATCGCATCTGCCATGTCATTAAAGGCATTGACTGTGTGGGTAATCTCCCTGAGAAACATAATCTCGTTGTATTCCTTATTCGATTCAAAACCTATGGTGGCTGCTATGTCCGCATTCTCCGTGTTGCCCTTAAAGTTCTTGCAGGCAAACTGGAAGGAATCCATAAACAACTCATACTCCTGTAACATCAGTAGCAGTAGGTCTTTCGAGAAGTCAGCTTCCTCATTATTCAGGTCAAAGGGTAAGCGGTTTAGGATACTGCTCATTGCATCACGAATCTGTAATTCCCTTTTATCCGTAATGTCAGTTTCGTATTCCTCTGCCTCTCCCTTGAGCCATTCCACGGATACATGAAGTGCCTCTGAAAGTCCATCCAGCACCAGCTTCTTGGTGTTGTCGATTGTTCCGGCTTCATATCTCTGAATAGTGGAAGCTGTGACTCCCATCTTTTCAGCGACATAAGGCTGTTTCAATCCAAGCTCCAATCTTCGCTGTTTTGCCCTGCTACCGATTAGCTTGCGTAATTCTTTGTCTTTCATCTTCATACGCCTCCTTTTTCGGTATGGTATTACTATAACATACATCTTTTATAATTGCAATATGCAAGTTAATAATTATTTTTAATATTTCGTAACGCTTGACAAGATGATATAAAAGGTTTATAGTAGGCTTAGTCAAAAATTGCATAATGCAATTTGCAAGGAGGTGGTTTAATGACAGAAATGAAAATTGCCTTATCCATTGAGGAAGCAGCCGACTATACCGGTATCGGAAGAAATACGCTCCGCGACCTGGTAAAGTGGAAGAAGCTCCCGGTACTTCAGGTAGGACGAAAGGTTCTTATAAAGACTGATATACTGGAGCAGTTCATGGAAGCCAACGAAGGCAGGGACTTAAGGGATAAGAATACTGTCAGAGCAGTTAGCAGAAAAACTGCTGTAACTTAAAAGGGTGGCTTCCTACGAAACCACCCTTTGGTATGTATCAGACCGAAGCCATGATATACCTACACGCAAATAGATTATATCATGTGCTTCCTCTGGTATCAACCAAAACTTATGGGAAAGGAGTAGGAATTTTATGAATAAGTGAGTGGTTTTCTTTCATAAGGAATATATTTTTGCAAGCCCTCGGCGATTGAGAGCGAAATACACCCTTCGCACAAATCTCCGATTTGTACTCTGGGTATTTCGCCCTTGCAGGGGGCAAAGTCACGCAGGCGTGACTTATACAAATGCTGTCGCATTTGAGGTAGTGCCGGATACGGCATAGTGTTCGTAACCGGATAGCCTAAGCTATCCACTCACTTATATAATCCTTCCACCTCTTTCCCTATGTAACATTTACGAGAGGAGGAAGCACTATCGAAAGAAATTCATTTATTCAGATGAGCAAGCTCCACAATGTCCGTGGCAGGATTACTTATATATCCAGTCACGCCAAGCAGGAAAATCTGTATGCGGTCTATGAAACCACAGACCGCCACTACTGGACAGAGCTTGCACGATTTAATCAGCAGGAATTTCTTAAAAGCGGTACGGAAGGGAAATGTATCGAGGCAAGGGAACTGATTATAGCATTGCCGGAATCTTTTCCCGATTTGTATGACCCTGACAGGCTGTTACAGATGTTTACCAACCGCTTTAAAGAAAAATATGGTGTGGAGTGTGTATCAGCCCTGCACCACAACAAACGCAAGACCAACTATCATATCCATCTCATCTTTTCCGAAAGGGAACTGTTACCGGAACCCATCGAAAAGATTGCTACACGCAATATGTTCTACAACGAGCAAGCCTGAGCCACCAAGCGTTACAATTACCGCAACTGTTCCAGAAACCAAGGTTATAGAACAGCCCAAGCCACAGATACCCCCAAGACCGGTTATGCCACCGGAAGCAGTCGCTTGCCCAAGACTTCAAAAGGTCAAGGTTACGCTTGATAAACACAATCATCTTATCTTTGAAGCGGAGCGTGAACGGACAAAACCGGAGATTGAATTAAGCGATTTGAAGGGGCTTGCAAGGGTCACCAAGAAAAAGGAGCTTGAAGGCAGGATTGCCACCCAAACCGAAGAAATCCGAACCCTCAAAGCCGGATTATCCGGTATCGTCAGACAACACGGATTTGCAACGGTGCAGGATTTCTACACAGCATTCTATACCGCCCAGCATGCCACAGAAACATATCAGAAAGAATGCGACAAATGGGAAGAAGCCTACGGCGAGAAAGCCTCTCAAAAAACAGAAACCATGCACGAAAAGATACAACGATATAAAGAAAAGGCTGATAAGCAGAATGCCAGTCAACCTTATCGAAGCAGAGATAAAGGGGCGAGATGATCGCCCCCTGCCAAATGAATAGCCTTATCCATACACATAGGACAAGGCTATTTTAAATACATAGTATGCGTAAACCTGAAAGTTGTGTTTCTGATTATTCAGAATCCACCGTAATGTTTTAAGGTTTCTGCTGCAATTTCGGAACCGACATTCATAGCCTTTTCAATATTATTTTCGAGCATATATGAGCAGACAAATCCGGCGTGATAGCTGTCACCACAACCGGTCGTGTCAATTATGCGTTCAACTTTTACAGCTTGCACTTTGAATTCCTGTCCATTAAAGTATGTAACGCTTCCACGTTCTGCAAGTGACACGTTGAACAGGCAACGGTATTTATTCGATAATTCTTTGAACTTCGGCAGGAGTTCTTCCGAGCCGCTTATCATAAAGAAATCAACATGCGGAGCAAATCGTTCCATATCTGCAAAATCTCTATATACATCAAAATCTACCGCAAGCTTAAAGCCAAGAGTTTCCTTCAATTCAACTACTTGCGAAAAACACGAAGCCCAGAAATGGACAAAGACTACATCGGACCTTGATAAGATTTTGATTTCATTATCATTCAGTACGATGTTATCGAGAATTTTTCCGTTCCATGAATCATCTTTATGATACCTATCGCCTGATTCTGTAAGGTAAGTCATATTATTTGCAGTCTGATACCTTTCATCAATGCGTATATGGTTTTTATCAATATCAAGCTTTGATATTGAATCCATTATCGCTTCTGCATATTTATCTTTTCCGACAACACCAAGAAGCGTAACATCTATATCCTTAAAGTGCGAGGCATGAGCAGCAAAATTCAATGCTTCTCCTCCCGGTCTTATTATTTCAGTACCGTAAAAAACATCTGCACATATACAAGGAAGTGCAGTCAACTTAATTTTATTCATTATATCACCTCACAAATTTCGATTTCTCTAGTTCTAAAAGCTGGAAGTTGTCAGTCTTTCATCTTTTTTATCACTCACTAATTAACTGTAATCCATTAGGATTTAGCTGATATATTTTATCACACACCTCTTCAATGTACTTTCTATCGTGAGAAATGCTAATGACAGCCCCTGGAAATTCTCGGAGCATTTTTCTTATTACCGGGCCGGATAATGGTGAAAAATTTCTTGTAGGCTCATCCAGAATAAGAACATTCGCACCACTTAAACTCATCCTCAAAAGAAGCACTTTCGCCTTTTGTCCACCAGACAACTCCCGAATAGGATGCTCCATTTCATCTGGCGTGTATTTAAGTGAACCTAGGTATGTTCTAATTCTTGTACGCTCTTCTTTATCTCCTGTTTTATCAAGGTAATCAACCGGTGTAACAGATAGCTCCAACAAATCTTCATAATTTTGGGGCATATATTCTGCTTTAATATCATTCCGATTCATAAGTTCTTCCGCTATCTTTTTTAGAAGAGTCGTTTTTCCTGCCCCGTTGGCTCCTATAATACAGATTTTCTCTGATCCTTTTATTTTAAAATAAATTACTTCTGCCAAAATTATTTAGCCTTCTGGAGTCATTAGCTTTTAAAGTTAATATTCTATGACCGTTTTCCCTGTTGGAATGTATGCGTTTTTATCTCCTAATTTAAAAAAGATTGCTTCTTCCTGCTCCGGCATTTGCGTCATATTTTCGTCTTCTCTTTCAAATCTTCGCCCCATAGCCTTAACTGTGTGCATTTTGTCCTTCAAATTCTTTGCCACCGACGGCGCTTGTCTGGAACAATTTGCTAATGCGCTTTGCACACTCTGAGACACTCTTTGATATTTCTCATCTCGAATCTTTTTTTCCCTACGGTCACATAGTGCCCTCTGTTCTTGAAGTTCAAATTTATGAAGCCGTTCCTCCACATAGTTTCTATAGGGAAGCTTGGCCACGGTATATCTCGCTTCTGTTTTTCGCTTAATCTGCTCGATATGTATTACCATGTTGGCGGTACGCTCTATCAATGTTTCATCGTGTGAAATAAAAAGCACAATATGTTTCCATTCATTTATGGTTTTTTCCAGTAATGTAAGCGTCGCAATGTCAATATCATTTGAAGGTTCGTCTAACAATAGCACAGAAACATCGCGAATAAAAAGCCGCATGAGTTGTACCTTGACTTTTTCTCCTCCTGAAAGGCTCCCCATCATCTGACTACTGTAGAAAAAATCATTTTTTATTCCAATTTTCCCTGCAGTAACAGACAGTTCTTTTGGCGTTTTCTCCCAGAATATTTCTTCCTCAGAAAAATACTCGTATACGGTTTTTTTCTTATCTTCATCGGGCATCTCTTGCGGAAGGTAACCAAAACGTTCGTTTCCCATTACTCTTTCCCCATCCGCTTCTATATAGTTTTCTATAAGCGATGGATCATATATCCACTTCATTAATGTTGATTTTCCGTTCCCTTCTTCTCCAATGATAACTGCTTTATCTCCATCATTTAGCACAAGGTTGAAATCATCAAGAATTACTCTCAGGTCTTTTTTATGTGTTAAATTTAATTTCTTTATCTGTAACATA
>CAZLZH010000109.1:0-4965 GCA_964563955.1 uncultured Bacteroides sp.
CAAAGGCTATGAATGTAATGGAGGTATTGTTGAATGGCTGATATTGCTGCGTCCGTGCTTGCAAGATTGAAAAACAAGGCAAAAGAAAGCGGCAGAAGCTATCAGCTCTGCCTGCAGCTCTTCTGTCAAGAGGAGTTTTTGCGCCGCTTGGGAAAATCACAATATGCGGAAAATCTTGTGCTGAAAGGTGGACTGTTCATTTATTCTGTTACTGATTTTGACAGTCGTGTAACAGTTGATGTTGACTTTCTTCTTCGAAATGTTCCTAACACTCCCGAGCAGCTACAGACTGTAATAGAAGCAATTATCTCCACGCACACAAACAATGATTTTGTTACCTTTGAGATAAAGGATATTGTACCTATTGCAGTTGTGAAGAAGTATTCCGGCATTGGAGTTTCTCTTGTGGCTCGAATCAAGAATACGAAAACACCGTTCAGTATTGATTTCGGCGTAGGTGATGTTATTGTACCGAAGCAGCAGAAGCGGAGGATTCCGACGCAGCTTGACGATTTTACAGCACCGATAGTTAATACTTATTCTCTTGAAACAACGATAGCCGAAAAAATTGATGCTATTTTAAGCCTTATGGAGTTTTCCAGCCGCATGAAAGACTATTACGATATTTATTATCTTGCCAATAAGTTTGATTTTGACGGTAAGGTACTGACTGAAGCACTCAATAAAACCTTTGTGAACCGTGAACATATTTTCACGACAGATCAATTTGAACAGGTTATGGGGTTTGACGATGATGCGGCAATGCAGAAGAAATGGAAAGCTTTTGTCCGTAAGATTAATACGAAAACGGATGATTACAGTACCGTGTTGAAAACAATAAAAGCCTTCCTGACAAAACCGTTTACAGCAGCGGTCGTAGGCAAAGAATTTACTGAAAAATGGTCTGCCGCTAATGGCGAGTGGATATAAAATATTATCCATCCGAGCAACCTACTTCATTTGATTATCTGATTTGAGCTGTTCAGTTGTATTTCAATTATAACGTCAGCATTTGTGACAGTCTCTGTTTTTTTGAAAAAAGATATGATATAATATAGAGCATGAAAAACGACGAAATAAAACAATATCTGTTAGAGCGTGCAGACAGTCAATATCTGGATTTTTCTGCAAGGCTTGTTCCCGGATGTGTCAGGATGCTAGGGGTTCGGATTCCGGAGCTTCGGACACTTGCAAAACAGCTTGCAAAAGAGGATTTCCGAACATATCTTTCGGGAGCATCAGACGACACCTTTGAGGAGATTATGCTGCAGGGAATGGTAATTGGCTATGCAAGACTTGCGATTGAGGAACGGCTTTCTCTGTTTGCGCGGTTTATGCCAAAAAATAATGACTGGTCTGTCAACGACTGTGTTTGTGCGACGATGAAGGCAGTACAAAAGGACCGGGAGAAAACATGGGATTTTCTCATGCAATATAAGGATTCTCCGCGGGAGTTTGATCAACGGGTCGTTGCAGTTATGCTGATGGATCATTTTTTGGTGGATGAATATATTGACCGTGTGCTTTTGGTATATGATTCGTTAAAGCATGAGGGATACTATCGTATGATGGGCGTTGCGTGGGGAATCGCAACTGCCTATGCAAAATATCCGGAGAAAACATATGCTTTTTTGCTCGATAATCATTTGGATGACCAAACTTACAACAAGGCAATTCAGAAAATGCTGGAATCGAATCGTGTTTCGGCGGAGGATAAACAGATGCTCCGCTCGATGAAACGCATATAAAGAACAGACAGAAAAATGGAGGAAATCATGCTGCGGGAGACAACAATGGATGCCATATCCGACGGAAAAGTTTACGGATTAAACGACATGGTGAAAGCAGACACGGGAGGTTGCAAGGGCTGCAGTAAGTGCTGCACCGGTATGGGAAGCTCCATCGTGTTGGATCCGTATGATGTATGGCTTTTGAAATCTGTCTGCTCAAAAAGTCTGCAGGGGCTTTTGGATGACGGCAGAATTGAATTGAATATGGTGGATGGATTGATTCTGCCGAATATAAAAATGGGAGCGGATGAACGTTGTACATTTTTAGATGCGGACGGAAGATGCAGCATTCATGAACATCGACCGGGAATCTGCCGTTTGTTCCCGCTTGGCAGAGTTTATCAGGAAAACGGTTTTGGATATTTCCTACAGAAGAATGAATGCGCTCGGGAAAATCGTGCAAAGATTAAAGTGAAAAAATGGATTGATACGGATAATATTTCAGAGAATCAAAAGTTTATCGCCGCGTGGCATGCGTTTATCCGAAGCGTGGGGGATAAAATCCTCTCCCTGCATGATGCCGGCAGAGGAGAACAAATACGCGATATTACGATGTATGTATTAAATGAGTTTTATGTATCGGATGTAGAAGTGGAAGACCATGCAGACATATATGAAGCGTGGCTGCAGAAAATTGATGCGGCAAAGGAAAAGCTGAAAATATAAACGGGAAAGGAAGGAAGAACTATGTTAGGATTGATAGGCGCGATGGACGAGGAAGTAGCAAAGCTGAAGGACATGATGGAAGATGTTGAAATCATGACAAGGGCGTCCATGGAATTTTATAAGGGGACGATGGACGGCAAAGAGGTCGTTGTTGTGCGTTCCGGAATCGGAAAGGTCAATGCGGCTGTCTGTACACAGATTTTGTGTGACGTATATGGCGTGGATGCCGTTATCAACACGGGAATTGCCGGAAGCCTGAATGCGAAGATAGATATCGGGGATATCGTTTTGTCTGTGGATGCATTGCAGCATGATATGGATGCGACAGGGTTTGGATATGCACCGGGAGTCATTCCGCGCATGGAGACATCGACCTTTGCAGCGGACGAGGCACTTAGAAAATTGGCAAAGACATGCTGCGAGCGTGTCAATCCGGACATTCACGTGTTTGAAGGAAGGGTCGTAAGCGGCGACCAGTTTATCTCGGATAAGGAAAAGAAACAATTTATTCTGGAAAATTTTTCAGGTGACTGTACGGAGATGGAGGGTGCAGCGATTGCGCAGGCAGCGTATCTGAATGGAATTCCGTTCTTGATTATCCGTGCCATTTCTGACAAGGCAGACGACAGTGCAACGGAGGATTATCCGGCTTTTGAGGCAAAGGCAATCACACATAGTGTGAAGCTTGTGCGGGAGATTGTGGCAAACTGGGATTAATGGTCGGAAGAAAAAATATGGAGGCGTAAGACGATGGAAAAAATAGCGAGCTTTACAGTAAATCATTTGAATTTATTACCGGGTGTGTATGTGTCGAGAAAAGATTATGTAGGTGAAAATGTAGTTACGACATTTGACCTTCGAATGACACGTCCGAACTTCGAGCCGGTCATGAATACGGCAGAGGTGCATACAATCGAGCATCTGGCGGCAACATTTTTAAGAAATCATAAAGAATATGGGGATAAGATTATATACTTTGGACCGATGGGATGCCGTACCGGATTTTATCTGATATTGTCCGGTGATTATGAATCAAGGGATATCATTCCGTTGCTTACGGAATTGTATCGGTTTATGAGTGAATTTAAGGGGGATGTGCCGGGGGCATGTGCCAGAGACTGCGGAAACTATCTGGATATGAATCTTCCGATGGCAAACTATCTTTCTAAGAAATACCTGACAGAGGTTCTCACAGATATTACGGATGAGAGACTGTACTATCCGGAATGACTTATCCACAAAATGCGCTTTATAATTGCACTTTGCGAAAAGTCTTGCAATTTTATTCCGAATTTTATATTCTGAAAGGGTATCCTGTTAAGGATAGGAGCAATCATTATATAAAGGAGGAATACGCATGGAGGACAAACAATTGAATCACGAAACGGAGAAACCCGGGCAGAAATCTAAAACCTGCTATGAGACGATTCTGAATCCGGCGGTTGTCGAGGAACAACCCTTTTATCGAAAGGGTATGACTGCCGCCGAGATTCAAAAGGAACTTGATTATCTCAATCAAAATCTGTCGTCATTCTATGATGGCTCTTATATGCCTCTCTGGAAACAAGAGCTGTATCGATAGGGCGCTATGGCCAGCACCTGTCTAAAACACATTATAGGTACATTTCTTAAAAACAAACCACAACATTTAGTAGAATATTCAGTAGAAAATTCAGTAGAAAATTTTATGAAAACTATTTGAATTTGCTTTACAGTATGGTACAATGCACTGTATAAGCGAGTAATTATAGGTATATTTGTGTTGCAAATATATAATTTTAATGCTAATCTGTCGATATAACTATATAGAGACTTTATAATTAATGACAATAAAAATTCGACAATACATATTTTATAGTGAGAGGTGTGAATATGAATCTGAAGGATAAGCTTGTAAGCAAATTGTTGAATGTCGGAAAGAAGCATCGGATATTAGTATACCCGATGCTTGCTTTGGTTGCGGTGATTACTGCGATTTCTCATGCTGTCTGTTGGGGAAAAGGCAATGGGAAAAAGATGGTCGCCTCCATATTGGTTGTGACACTCCTTATTACGCAGTCGCTGTTTTTGACGTCATCGGCTGATTATTCCGGAACGGATGTGAATACTCCGACGGATGCTTCCTATTCTCAGGATGGAAATGAGGAAGACCTTTTGGATGATACAAATCAGATTGACATGGAGGATTTTTCTGATAATGAAATGATGTCGGGAGACTCTCAGATTCAGGTATTGGATAATGGAGCGGGTGATTCAACAGCACAGAATCCAATATATGTGACATATAAAGTAGATTATACTGGTGGTTCACAACAGGCAGTTAACCCAATTCAGACTAGCGTAGGTGCTGGTGCAGATGGTAAGTATATACTTCCATCGCTGACAGATACTGAAATATTAGGAATGCTCAATTTTAATGAAAGCTATGTCAGAATAGATGGAATATATGATAGCAGCCATAATGAGCTGACGCGCGGAACATCTGAGATTCCTGCGAAATATGCAGGAA
>CAZLZH010000110.1:0-4869 GCA_964563955.1 uncultured Bacteroides sp.
AAATTTATTATATCTTATTAGCCACTTCTGTTACAACATTAGTATAGCACTTCACCCCTCCGCTAATGCGTATATCAGTGCTGTTATATCTTTATTTCCCAACATTGAAATTTCATCTATCGCAATAGGAAGACCATAGTTTTTTCCAATCTTTTTCATTATGGCATCACTCGTCGAATGAAAGGTCATAAAAAGCGACTGGGCATTTGAAAGTATTGGCATACCACCAAGGGATACAGCAAGTTGTACAGCAGTTGTCTTTCCCGATGAACTGTTACCAAAAATATGGAATATCGGGTTATAAATTTTACGCGACCATTTGACGTTTGCATATGAAAGTACGGTTGCTGATGCTGCCATTGCCATAACTGACTCTAAAGGAATGTTTCCCAACACTTCATGCTCTAACATCTCATGATACACAGTATAATCACCGCAATTATCTATCCCCAGTTTTCCCACGTAATCTGAGTAAATTTCTTTGCCTTCTTCCTGAATATTCTTTCCCCTAAATTGCAAACCATTTTCACTTTCAAAAAATCCCGTCGTTGAATGAATCTTCCTTATATTTCTAACAACTTTTGGGACAACTACAGGCTCTCCATCCAAGTCTTTGGTGTCAAAATTCGCTCCTCTATATGGAATCTGCAAATTTTCATTCATTTTTTCAATCATTAGTTCACACGATACATTACTGCACACTCCACCTTTTGAATGAATCAAGGAACAAAATTTTTTCTTATTAAATAATTCTGTTCGTGTAAGCCTCAGCTTTTTGTGTTCCCTGCCAATGACATCCAAATAATCAATGTCCACCAGATATTCCCCTGTCTCAATCACTTGTGAATATCCTACAACAGATACCAGTCCATCTGGTTCTTTACTGAAAATAACACCACCCTCCTTTACATTGATTTCATTATCAATTTTTATTATCTTTTTCATAATGTACATCTCCTTTCAAATTATTTACAACAGGTTTAACGTTATTCCATAACATCAATTTTCACCTCCAATCTAAATAAAATATTGTTAAAGCTATCGTATAAGTTCTGTGTGTCTAAACACACATTTTCAATACTTAACCTAAGGTTTCCACTGACAAAATTTCTTTCAAAACACACATCTGTTTACCACTATCTTGCATGTGTTTTGCAAACTGATAAAAAAACTGTAAAAATGCATTTTAAATCTTCAGAACCATATAAAACTAATCAAGTAATAATTAAAAACTGATTTTCAGAGCAAAAAATAAGACAATGAACATTAGAAAATTATATAATGTTCATCGCCTTATTTTTTTGCTTATATGTCTTGGGAATTTGGGATTTTGGGAATTGGGGATTTCACTCTGAATTTGGCACCTATTTCAAGACCGAACTTGCATTTTCACGCTCATGCCACCAAAGCAATCCCCATCCAAGAATCCGCATATTCTGGGGCTTTATCGGCACTTTCTCTCGAAATTTCAGCCAAAATATGACCGATTTTTTGACAGAATGGTGTTTTTTATCCCCAAACTATCCCCATTTCAAAATAAAAATCCCCACAAAGCCCATAAATACAGGCTTTGGGAGGATTTTACACTATTCGAACTCCCTACAGGTTATGTTATTTCCTGTGTTTGAGTGAATTTTTGCTTTCAGAAACAGCGTCTTCTCGTCTATTTCTCTTTATTATTTTCAGTTTTCAAAATTTCAGGTATCATTCGGGTATCACGAATGGGTATCAGTGCACATACCGGTATTATGACTCTGATAGCGAGAATGTGCAAGAGCTTTTTACTTTCTGCCACAACACTTCTTATACTTCTTTCCTGACCCACAAGGACATGGATCATTCGGATATATCTTCTTTTCTACATTCACAACATTTCCACCCAATCCATTCGGATAGAGTGAAGCAGATATAATATCCGCATTTCCTTCTAAATCAACAGGTATCCCCATCTCTTTTAGTTGTGGTGCTGCATCTCTTAACATCGCCGCCGCATGAGAGCTTCCCGGCACGATTGTTGGCATTCCACCGGTAAATTCTCTTCTTATCAGTTCATTTGGCTTATGACCTCTGTTTTCTTTCATTCTTGTGTTGTTATGAGCTTCCATAAGCAATCCCACAAACTCATTCATTTGCTTTTCACTCTTAAATACCACATCTGCATCTGACATTTTACCAATTACATCCGCCGGTGATTCCCCATCGTAGCTGTTTGCCCAAACCTGTAGACACCACGAAACAGCCTGCTCATATGGTAAATCCAGTTTTCGCATAAAAAATGTTTGTAATTTTTTATACGCCAATGAACTTTCCTCATATCCTATTCTACAAATTTCTTCAATCTGCTGTACCGATGGTATATAAAAATCTTTATCCATTTGGCTATCCAACAGATTTCCCACTTCATCATTCTCCAGTATTGGTATATGTATAAACAATCCCTTTGAAGAATAAATCGGGTCATCCTTCGGCCAATCTTGTAATCCCAAGCTTCTCATCGAGAAAATACACGATTCCACAATATCTACGGGCATTTCCAATAGCATAGCAATCATTTCATCTATGGTATCCTTAACCTTTAATTTGTATAACTCATAGATAACTTCCACCGGAGCAATTCCATAATAATTTATGAAAAAATGAACGCATTTCATCATCCATCCCTTTTTGCATTGCTCTGCCCTAAATGCTTCATCATCAATTCGTTTAAAAACTGCAGACACTTCTTCAAAGACACAAAATCTGTCTGATATTTCTTCAAAAGCTCCTAGCCAGTACATATGCAACTGCATACTATCCACTACTTCATTTATAGAAACATCCTGTGGTGTGTCACATGCCTTACGAAAAAAACTCATCTGCTCTTTTGTCAAACATGCCAGTCTGTTTCTAAGGATATCCTCTGTACAGAAACAATCAAGAATCCGTTCTATGAGTGCAGCTTTACGAAGTCCTGAACATTTTCTTAATTCAAAACTTCTCGCCTGATCCAACAATTGTTCTTTTGTATATTCTTCTAAATGCTCTTTTAATAACATATAGTTTCCTCCAATGCAGTTCAATTCTTCAGACATTATACCGTTTGACTTTTATTACAACTCTATAAACTCATATCTACCTGATCCATAACCAGTTACTTTCTTAATTACTTTTGCAGCCTTCATCGCATTCATAACATTTGTTGCTTTTGATTTTGAGCAACTTAACCATTCCTGAACATTTGCCTGTCCAAATGGAACGCCTGTACCACATGCGCAAAATACCTGTTCAATATTCTTGATAAACTTATCTGTTATTTCCGCTTCTCTGAATAAAGGCATATATTTTTCAAAAGTGTTGCTTACTTTCTGAGCATTATTGATTACTTTTTCTGCCGCATTGCTTACTTCTTTAAGGGTGTTGCACATATTTTTCGTATCATTGCTTACTTTTTCTTGAGTGTTGCTTACTTTTCTGAACATTGTAACCTTTATACCATCACCGAATTCTTCAAAGAGCGGTTCTGATAATCCATACTCTGCGCATCTATTATATAGCCTCGGAATTCCTGTTCCCCATGATTCAATAATATGCATATAATGAAATGCCTCTGCAATGGCTTCATTCCTGCATCTTGATTTGCCCATTTTTGCTGTCGCTATATCAAGACCTCCGTATAACATTCCCGGTGACAACACTTCAATCCTATCATCAAAAATACAGACCTGTACACAAGCTTCATCAAGATAACTTCTATGAACCACGGCATTTGCCACCATCTCTCTGATAGCTTTTGTAGGCAATTCATATTCCTCACTTCTGTATACGCCGTTAATTTCTGCGCCTAAGTTTATATGTCTTAATATAAAATGGTACGCATCATCCACCTGTTCGTATATCGGTCCCGTAAATTCTTTTTGGTCTATAAATATGTCTCTTGTAGTACCTTTGAACAATGCGCACTGAACCTTCGCATTTCTATTCTTATTATCTGTCATAAGTTCAAATGAATTTGTACCTGTGAACTTTTCTATCGCTTCATCCACACCTAATATGTAAACATTTTACTTTAGTCAGTCTCATATTGGTCTCACCAGTCTCATAGTAATTTGAGACTAGTGAGACTATTATTAGTTCTATTTGCTTTTATCTTATCAATTCTCTTTTATTTATACACAAAACGGTCACAACATATAAGCTGCAGCCATTTACGTATCAAGCAAGTCATATCAATTATGATTTCCATAATCCATGAAGGTTGCAGTATGCATATACAGCTTCTACTTCATCACCTTCAGAAATGGCAAAGCATACTTCCGGTGCATCACCTGGCTTTAACACCTTTCTTTGATTTCCGGATTTTGTCTGTAAAGATACCCATTCAATATAATGAGCTTCTACCATTGGATGCTCTACTGAACCAACAGAAACCTTTACTGTATTACCTTCCACAGTCCATACTGGAAGATGCTTTTCTACTGCGCCATCAGATGTACCTGGAATAATCTCTGTCATTTTCTGACCACAGCACATTACCGGTACACCTTTATCTTTTACCATTTCTACAATATTTCCACAATGTTCACAAATAAAATATCTCATTTTAATTTTCTCCTAATAGTTTTCTGCATTTACTTCAAAGTATGACTGTGGGTGTGCACATACAGGACAAACCTCAGGTGCCTTTGTGCCAACTACGATATGACCACAGTTACGGCACTCCCATACCTTTACTTCACTCTTTTCAAATACCTGTGCAGTCTCAATGTTCTTAAGAAGTGCGCGGTATCTTTCCTCATGATGCTTCTCGATTGCAGCTACCATACGGAATTTAGCCGCAAGTGCTGTGAAGCCTTCTGCTTCAGCAGTTTTAGCAAAATCTTCATACATATC
>CAZLZH010000111.1:0-4800 GCA_964563955.1 uncultured Bacteroides sp.
TATTATCCAAAGTTCCTACCTTCAATGCATGATTATAATGAATGTTTCAAAGGAGCACTTACCGATATAATAGAACAATTATCAGCTGCAATAAATGCTGATAAGGAAGAATGGTTTTATACACGTGAATTTTCAGAAGATTTATATAGTGATGCTTATCAATGTACATGGCAAAATTACCTTCACATACTCGAAGAACTACTAACAGTAACAGAAATTTCCACAACAGAGAACTATGAGCAAATCCTTTTTACAAACAACCTTACTGATGAATTATTGTCAAAAACAAATTTATCATATGAGCAAATCAAACAAGCCGGACTTTGCTGTATATCGGATTTTTTTAACTCATACACAGCAAACGTCACACCAGAACTTCGATATGAAAATAACATTCTTCAATACGACTGGAAAATATCATCCCTGTTAGAAGCAATGTACATGGAACTAATGGTATCTTTCTCACCGAATTCACAAACCAAGCGATGTGCTAATCCAACATGCAACTCATTCTTTGAAGTTGCTAAAGGTAATTCAAGAAAAATATATTGTTCACAACGATGCGCTCTTCTTATGGCAAAGAGAAAGCAGCGTGAACGAATGAAGAAGTAGTCATAAGACTACTTCTTCAAAAGCAATCTTATCATTTGTTCAACTCTTTCAACATCCTCTTGTCCTGCTTCCTTAAGTAATTCCATAATACCCGTAAGCATATCCGGTACTTCCAATTCTTTACTAATACTGTCCTCAAAATAGAAATAATCCATACTTACATTAAAGATTTCACAGATGTGCATCATATGCTCAGGCATACAAGTCGTTTTTCCATTCTCATAATTAGAAATACTATCTACAGATAGTACCAGTTCCGATGCCAATTCCTCTTGTGTCATATGATTTTCTTTTCTAATTTTCCTAATCTGTGCCCCAACCTTATTTGCATCATAATAATATCTAAACATATTTTTTCCATCCTTTCGTTTTCTGGCATTAGAAACGCATAAGGATGAAAAGTTACTCCTGTTTTTCAAAAAAAAGAACGCAAGAGAAAGTCCAGTCCTTAACTGGTTTCTTTCCCCTGCGTCCGTGGTGCTGTCACACAATCGTGCCGCCCTTATCAGGTGGTGCCATCATTTAATTGTTATTTGTTTCTATACTCTGAATACTCCGTTCTCGGAGTGCTCAATCAACATCTGTTCCGTGTAATGCTTCAATCGAAGAACCCTTTTACACTTCTCACACTTAAGTTCAAATCCTCCCAGATTCAACTCTACATTGTTACCTGTAACATAATAATTCATAAAAAGCCTGTTACAATGACCATTTCTACATCTAATCTCAATCTTTCTATTCAATTCAGTCTGCTCCTTTGCTATACAAAATCAATACTTAACTTTGTACTCGCATAGGAAAGGGAAATCACCTTTGCAAGTCTTCCGGGTGCAGAGTTCCGATGTGACAACTGCCCTGTGTCACCTGCACCACTGTGCTGATCTATTGGAAGCAACTGATTGTCACCTGTGACAAATCAGTTATGCTCCGGCTCTCTCCATAAACCACATATTGTTATCTTCATAATACAGATAACTCTCTCTACCATTCACAATACAGGTATATCTCATACCCACACCGCCAGCCTTCAGGCTTGCAGCTCTTCGGATGTCCTTAACACGCTGTATCTCATAAACACTGCCATCTGTCCATCGGAAGCTCTTCGGGGTAAGTACCCCTTCCTTTGAAAACTCGGCAGTCACATCAACATATACTTTACTGCTTTCCATGTCTACCTCCTGTTTACACTATGGCGATTGCTCTCGAAGCATCTTCCCGCCGTCTGATATATCCTAACTCTTCAAGTTTTTTCAAATGTGCATAAACACTTGAAGTTGATGCCAAATTGCAGATAACGCATAACTCCCTGATGGAAGGTGCGTAACCATGCTGCATTTGATAATCAACGATGCTGTCATACACAAGCTTCTGTCTTTCTGTCAGTTCCGTTCTATTAGTCATTCCGTTCAACTCCTCACTGATTAAAGTAACCATGTGGATGTACTACATGATCCTCACGGGCATTTACTGCGGATAATAGTTTATCCCGATACATGAGCCCTCTCTGAATACTGTAAAAACCAAACCGTCTGCGAATATCATCAACTGCTGCATCCACTTTCATCTGCTT
Source organism: uncultured Bacteroides sp. (assembly GCA_964563955.1). Classification (GTDB taxonomy): domain Bacteria; phylum Bacillota; class Clostridia; order Lachnospirales; family Lachnospiraceae; genus Coprococcus_C. Next base: position 2,183 of record CAZLZH010000111.1, read on the forward strand.
TTCCCGAAATTCAACACTGGAAAATAAATCAATCTGCTCCCAATAATTATCCGTTACAAGGTCTGCACCTCTTACACCTACACTTCTGATTGGCTTTCTCCAATCATAACTTGCTTTAAAAATCTGGTAGGCATACGCAGCTATCTCGCTGGTAATGTTAGTGGCATGGTCTATCTTTTTCTGACGGGTAAAAGAGAACAATTCATTATCCCTAATACTGATTTCCACCACCCGGCAACGGAATCCATTTTCCCGAAGCCTTGTAGCCACACTCTCCGCAAGAATATAAAGAACAATTTTCACATCCTCGTCATTTTCCAAATCTCTCGGTGTGGTTGTACTGTTACCAACTGATTTAATTGGAGCATGGGTATCCTCCAGCCTGACCGGTGATTCATCATAACCATTAGCAAATGCCCACAACACACTTCCCATTTTGCCAAGATGATTTACAAGAATATGTTCATCCATCCTTGCAAGGTCACCGATTGTCTTAATGCCTATTTTCAACAACTTCTGGTTAGTGCTTCGTCCCACATAAAGTAAATCTGATGCAGGGAGCTTCCATGCTTTCTGGCGAAACTCGTCCTTATACATGGTAGTAATCGCATCCGGCTTCTTATAATCCGAACCGAGCTTTGCATAAATCTTGTCAAAGGATACTCCTATGCTGACAGTTATACCAAGCTCGCTCTTCATCCGGTTACTGATTTCCTCCGCAATCTTATAACCATCACCCTTGATACTGCTGCTTGCTGATACATCCAGCCAGCTTTCATCAATTCCATATGGTTCCTGCAAATCGGTGTATTCCGAATAAATCTCATGCGCCATACGGGAAAAACGCAGATACAAGTCCATTCTGGGGGAAATAAATGTAATGTCAGGGCAAACCTGTTTCGCCTGCCAGAGAGCCATTCCTGTTTTCACACCGTATTTTTTTGCAATGTAGTCAGCAGTCAGTACAATTCCATGTCTTGACTCCGGGTCCCCTCCTACTGCCAATGGCTTTCCGGCTAGTTCCGGGTGATGCAAATGCTCAATCGCTGCATAACAGCAGTTGATATCACTATGCAATATGGTTCGCTCCATTTCTCATTCACCTCCAGTCTGTTCTATGGAAAGAAGCTTTCTATCACTTCTTACAGGCTCAAGTATAACTCTCTTATAAAGCGATTGTCAACGGACACATGTGTCCCTTTTTCTCTTGTTTGGCGATTTTGTACTTGAAAAAATCTTTTTTCTGATATATACTATAGGGGAAATCGAGACACTAAATCATCTTAGAAACGAGGCGAATTTATGAGAAATATCGGTGAAATCATTTCTTCCAACAGAAAAAAAATGAAACTTTCCCAGCCAATGTTAGCTGAGCTATTACAGGAAGAAGGCATCAACCTCTCAGCAAAAGCAATCTCCAAATGGGAGACAAATGCCACTGAACCAAGTATTGCTACTTTCATGACCGTTTGCAAAGTGCTGAACATTACAAATATATATGAAGCATATTTCGGGGAGAATCCATCCGATCCGCTTTCTACTCTTAATGATGTGGGAAAAGAAAAGGCTTTAGACTATATTGATTTGTTGCATTTTAGCGACAAGTATACAAAGCAATCCTGCAAAATTATCCCATTTAGCAGATATATTGATGTCTATGAAAACGCTGTTTCTGCCGGAACCGGAAACTTCCTTGTGGATGGACCAAAAGAAACGATTCAGCTTACGAAGGATATCATACCGGAATCCGCAAGCTTCGGTGTAAAAATCAGTGGTGACAGTATGGAACCCGAATTTGAAGACGGGCAGATCGCATGGGTATTAAAGCAGGATATGGTTGAAAATGGAGAAATCGGAATCTTCTCTCTGAACGGAGAAGCTTATATTAAGAAATTGCAGGATGACCAAAATGGAGTTTTCCTTATTTCTCTAAACGAGAAATACCCTCCGATTCCAGTTAGAGAACATGACCGTTTTGATATACTGGGAAAAGTAGTTGGAAAGAATCATCCAAACGATATCAAAGAATACCTACAATAATCAAGTCCTTCTTTTTGGACAGTATTTTCTGTATCATTTGTAATATAAGATATGTATGAAGGAAGGTGTTTGCCATGGCGGTCGTTAATAACCTGAAAACAATTCGTGAATCACGAGGTCTTCTGCAAGAGGATATAGCCTCTGCCACCGGATTCTGCACAAAAACTATCAGCAGAGTGGAACGTGGTGAACGGGCACCATCCGCTGAATTTATGCTCCGAATTGCAGCATACTTTAATCTGCTTGTTGAAGATGTATTTAAGTTGGAAGAGCACTGATTGGTGCTCTTCCTTTTTCCTGTGCTCACTAATAGTATGAATCCTTTTTTATTAATTCTATACATCATCAATTCGACAAACTGAAAGTTTCACTTCTCATTATCAAGTTCTAATAACAATTTTACACCTAATACAGTAGCTGGGACTCTATAATTCGGGGCGAGATTTGAAAGCACAACAACAGCTGTACCTGTTTCGGGATTAAAACCAAGATAGCTATTATAATTTCCTGTACCACCATTATGCCATATGATGTTATTCTTACTATCAAGAATCCAAGACATTCCTATCTCATCCATA
>CAZLZH010000112.1:0-4737 GCA_964563955.1 uncultured Bacteroides sp.
TGAAAAACGCTACACCGTACCCGCTTCCAAACGGCACAAAGAAGGACGCCACCGCTACAATGGTATTGAATGCATACTTCATCTGTTCTTCTGATTTCCTGTAGTTTTCATACACAGCCATCAGATCCTGCATTGCCTGTATGTCTTTTACCGCCTGTTCCTCTGAATAGTTTACCTCCTCCCTGTATTGATTGTAATGCTCCTGCATGCCCTTCAACGGGTCTATCATAGCATTTGTCCTGCTGTAATTCAATACATCCGGTCTGGCTTCTACATGATACAGTCCAGCCCGCACAAATTCACTCATCAGCTTGTTAAAGCTCTCAAACTCCTGAAGCTTTTGCTCCTCATAGTCCGTGAAATCATTCCGCACGCGTGCCACTTCCTTTGCCATGGCTTCGATTCCCGTGCTGATGTTCTCACTTGTCTTGGACGGTAGGTCTACGATGTGGCTCACCGATTTTGCCTTTAATTCCATGCTGTCTGCAAAGTCTGAAAGCTCAATATCAAGGGCTTTCAGCTCCTGTTCCAGCTCCATTAGGTATTCCTCGTCAATCACCGCATCCACGGAAGCATCCAGATTCTGGAGTCCGGTTATGTATGAGCTCATGATCCGGTTTGCCTCACTGCCCATATTTATGAAGGTATTCAGGAATGCGCCCCAATGCACATCCTTTATATAGCTTTTTAACGCATCGGCGCTTGCACTCTGTATGGCACAGGAATTACAGATTGCCTGCTCGATCTCCACCATATCGTTCAGGTTCGCATACAGTGTTCCGATCAGCTGCATCATCTGCCCGTAACATTCAAACCATTTCAGGTATTCTATTTTATATCCCATATTTACTCCGTATCCCAGCCGGTCACGTCATATCCGGCTGCCATATACAAATTCCTCATATGATCCTTGATATCTGACGGCTGGTTGTACACCTCCCACTTGTGTGCAATACCTTCACTCTGCACTGCCGCAAGCGACAACTGTATGGCTTCATCCCCTTCCATCAGCTCCCTTCCGATTTTCAGATAGTTCTGCACGGCATTCTGATTTAAGAGATAGTAATCATTCACAATGTTTACCATCTTGTGCAGAATTGTCTTCATGGTATCCAGCACCTTAGACTGTGCCCATACCTGTTCAAATGCCATATCCGCTTGTTCACGGTTTTTTAACAGCGTATCCAGATTCGAAAAATCCTGCGTCAAAAAGCTTTCCATGTCTGCAAACAGTACCGGATCAATCGCGATTCGTGCTGCCATATGTCATTTCCTCCTTCCTCCCCTTTTTCCATTCGGTGATTGCCTCCTCGATTACCCGGCTGCTCTCATCCCGGTAACCGTTGAACAGGATTCTCCCGATGTCTGTTTCATCAAAAAACATGAGCCTGTCATCTACGACCCCCTCCGGGTATCCGCATGCGGCATAGTCAAATCGGTATGTATCCACATTGTTTGCCACACCGACTCCGCGTCCGACGATCATGGCTGCACGCCCGCTTCCCTTTAACAGTACAATGCTGCCAAGCGGCAGAATCTCTTTTGTTTCTTCCATGTTTGTTCCTCCATTTTTTATCATTTTCTGTGTATCTGCATGACGGCAGGTTTTGCCGCCACAGTTCTTACTGCCGTGTTCTTTGCCTTTTGTTTTTCATCTGTCTTTGCTTTCTGGTAGCCTGACTTCTTCCTATCCAGATATGCAATCTGATCCTCATAGCCGCTGATAGACTGCTTTATCTCATTCATCTTAAGCCACAATTCCTCCTGCATGGCTTCATATGTGGAGCGGTACTGCCCGAACACGATACCCATCGTGTCATACAGGTAACTGTCATACTCCCGAAACCATTCTCCGTTCCATTCCCCGTATACCCCGCTACCTGCGTTTTCCACACGATCCTGTTCCGTATCCCACTGCATGATGTCCTCGTCCGTTGTGTTGTAAAGCGCCTCCAGCTCCCTGTAATCCTGATACAGCTTATCAAGCTGTCCGCGTGCAACCGAAAGCTCTCTTTCATACTGCTGTACGGTTGCATCCATATAAGAACTGTAATTTCTTCCCATGTGCTCTCCTCTTTCTTCTACTGATTACATATCTCTGTCATTTAGCGGGATACCAAAGTGGCATCCCGCTATTCCCTTTCTTCTGCCTTAATATCTGCTATAGCTCCATTACTTTATGCGCGTATTACATCAGGCTTTGTGCGATTGCCCGATCCTGTTCCGAAAAGGCAGTACAGATCTGCCCGAGCTGTACGCAACAGGTATCCACCATCTCGGACAGCTTCTCCACATCCGGCGCAAGCAGCGTCTTGAACTCCTCCACATACGCCGTTGCTGCCTCTGATTCCATGTATCCGTTATCCACCAGACTATGCACGATGCCGCACATGTCATCATAGCAGGCATCCAGATTCGCCTTTTCCTGCTTCATCGCCGGTATGGTAATGCCTGTCAGGCTGTCAACATCCACTCTTAATTTACTCATTTTATCCCTCCTAGTATATGGTATTGCCCCCTCGCTTCGCTCGGCGGCAGGTCGTCGGGACGCATCCTGATTAGGAACTTCGTTCCTAAGCGTTCCTCCTACCTTACGGACAACTGATCTTCAATGTCCTGGTCAAGTGCTTCGTACTTCTTGCACACGGCTTCCAGCTGTTCCGCAATGCTTGTAATGTTCTGGTTGATGCTGGAAAATGTCATGCTTACGACCTCCTCAAATTCGGCAATATAGCCATCTGCTGTTCCACCTTCCAGATACTTGCAGGCAATGATATCATTTACCACACTGCTGAGTCTGCTCAGTATGGATGACATGTTGCCTGCTTCTTCCTCCAGCTTTGTAATGACATTTGCCCGGATTTCTACGTAATTTACCTCCATGTCGTTTCTCCTTTCTCGGTTTATTTTGTACTTATCTGTTCCTTGCCTCGTCCTGATCCCTTTCAAGCTCTTTTCGCAATTCATCAGGTAGCTCTGTACCACCCCATACCAAAAATGAGCCTGCATTAACTTGAATCTTTTTTGCCAGTTCACTTAGATGACCATTCACTTTGTTCTTCAACTCTTTCATTTCTTTTTCCCTTTCCTTTCATATGTATTCCAACACCCACAAGTGACAATTCGATTGTATGCAAAAGCACTGCACTACCTACCGTATTATACAATTCCGGCTTCAATACAAAACGTAAATACAATATGAACGCTACAATCATTAATGCTTTTGCCTTGAATTCAAGTCTTTTCTTTTGATTGTAATGTATTCTGTTCTGTGATTGAATTGGTGCATACAAAAGAATCGCAACAGTTAAAAACACAAAAGTCACATCCAGATATTCACTCAATACCTTAAATTGTCCAAGCCAAATGACAAGTGCAAAATTCAAAAATGACTGGATAAAGCATAGCAGCATTGTTTTTTGATGAATACCTCCTGTGAAAATCCGCAACAATACAATGGTTACATACGACCAGATAAATTCCAAAAAGACTCCCATACATCCAACAAAACGCTTAACAAGAAAAACTTTTCAACTTCTCCTATAATCACACACAAGGAATAATTCACTTTTAAAGTTATTTCTTCTCCATATTGTTCTGTTTCCAGAAGCACTATCATCCTTCTAGCTACATGATCTACATGTTTTTCCCATAAGTTTTTTAATGCCATGTCACATTTTTCCACCCTGTTCTGTAACTTTCATTACATTTTTTATACATAAAAACAAAAAATAATTCAATATTTTCAATGCAAAACGACCGCAAATGCGCCTAAAACGACCGCAAATGCATTTTTACTCTTTTCGAAACAGAACATTTCCGTTATAATTTTAAAGGGAAGGAGTTTAATATGTATACAATTTTGATTGTGGAAGATGACATCATACAGAGCAAAGGAATTTACGAAATCATTCATCAGGCTTACCCAAGCTGGTACATTCATACGGCTTCTAATCTGGAAGAAGCGCAATTACTGCTGAAACAATCCGTTGAAAATCAGCATTACTATTCCATGTTTCTTCTTGATATCCAATTAAGCGACAATACACTTGATGTAGGTGGATTCGAATTTGCGAAACAAATACGCGAACAGCCAATCTATTACAAAACGCCGATATTATTTTTAACATCTATTTATGGCAGAGCAGGCTTTGCACTTTCGAATTTCCACTGTTATGATTATATTACAAAACCATACTCAGCAAGCGATCTTCTGTTTGAAATCAAGCAAATGCTGCTGACCAGATTTTTAGCTGTTCATTCCGTCATGATAACGGATGTAAAGCGAATAACCCATCGAATAATTTTATCGGACATAACTTATATCGAAGCAAAATCACACCTGATTATAATTCATACAACAAATGATATTGTTTCTTCCAGAAAGGATTCTTTTGCTTCGTTACAGGATTCCCTGACTGACAGCTTTATACAATGTCACAGAAAATACATCATTAATGCGAAACACCTAAAAACGTATGATAAGAAAAATCAATATATCCAAGTAGGCTCCGATACACTTCCCGTCAGCCGCGGCTACCAAGACGACTTTGAAGCACACTTAAACGAATACAGGCCTTCGAATGGAGAATAAACACCTATGATTATACTACAATTTATACCATCTCTGCTTGAATTTATAACCTTTTACATGACATTGCATTTTTTCCTTGGTCTATCCTTTCGTCCAAATAAAAAAGATTTATTTGCATGTGTTCTGGTTGTATATCTCTCTGC
>CAZLZH010000113.1:0-4668 GCA_964563955.1 uncultured Bacteroides sp.
TTCTTGCGCAGAATCTCCATCAGACAGCCAACTATCTCCTGTGGCATAGTCAATTTCAATCCCTGGCTGTACATTATAACAAAAGATATTGAAGCATATCCCTACTCCTTTGTCTTCTACAGACCAAGCCTCCATCTCAACTCCTTTTGCCACAAGATTCTCTCCTTCAAAAATAGGTGTTACCCGATATAATACATGATTATTAGTTTCTTCTACATATGCACTTACAACATTTTCAAACTCTTGCATACCAATCATGTTCATATATCTGGTTCCTGTAATCAAATTAAGTTCATTAGCATTTTCTCCTGCAAGCTGGTATCCAATCAGATGGCATCTATTATATAGATAATTACCATCTACAATACCATTATACTTAACTGTATGCCAACCCGAGGGACGAACCTGACCTATTGCACCTCTTTGTTCTGTCGGCATAATTTCCTTGCAAATATTTGCGAAAGCAACTCCGCACCTTCCAAGCGAATCTAGATTACTATAATGTTCAAATGGCTCAGTGCTTGATTTTTCTTTCTCTGTGAAATATGGCATATTTCCATTTAGCGAGATATATGGTGAACCATTATATTCACTTATATTATTTAAGCTGGCTGCATCCTCAGTTTTATCTATAATTACTGCCTTGAAGGAATTATCGTCGAAAATAACATTACCATTAGCTATTTTTTCATTATTGCTTGAGCTGTAATTATCGCTGCATCCACTTATAAGTGTACACAATAAAAGTACTAAAACAATCAATCTATTTTTCTTTATTCCCATAGCACCACTTTCTTTATACATTTAAGCACATTTTACCTTTTGATTTTTTGAAAGGAAACGCCTTTATTCTATTAGAAACAGAGCCTAACATCATATTCAAAAACGACAAATTAGTACATAATATTATATCTCAAACATTATTCACTTTCAATAAACCATCGCGTCTCCCTGCGATATACCGAAAATAATTCTTTTTGATTCCTCATGTTCGCTTTCGTAAAGAAATTCTGATTTTTACCCATCTAAACTACATGCCCAGAATCATCATCTTAGCGGACAAAAAAAGGCTTTCGGAGAATCTCCGAAAGCCTTGAATTTACTATGATTCTATTGATTACTCAATAATAGTAGCAACCCAACTGTTAATATCACAACTTGTATTGTTATGAATATTTCTAGTGGTGTTTTATTTTATAAAATGGTACTTTTTGTGATTATTATATCTATTTCGAAAGTTTTTCAAGCCCAAAATAAGCCCATGGGCTTTTTACCTCCAATTCAAATGAAAGGACTGATAACAACGAAATTGATACACGCAGAATATAACCCGATGCACAACAGCATCGACATTAACCACTATAACGGCTACATCCTCCGGATTGACTGCAATCAGGCTGAATCCGGGATACGGACCACTCCTAATTCACAGCGGTGCCTGAATGCTCTGGCGATTGATAATCCGCTGGAATATGCAAGACTTGCGCTGAATGGCGAAATGCAGGCATGGGTGGATGCAGAGGATAGTTTGGAAGTGTTTTAACACATATGCCCTGGCTAATTTGCCAGGGCATATGTCAAATTTCTATTATACTTTTTCATCAATCCCAATTGAACGCTCAAAAATTCTGCCAGCTATATAACTCTCTAATATCGTTTCCAACATTTGCGGAGTAACCATTCGATACCTTAGAACATATTTCAAATTTTCTATAAAGCCATCATACTCAAATCTATCGGCTTTTTTAATTACAACGCCTCTATTTTCGCCTCTCAAAAATTGAAGCAGATATGAAGCGACAAAATCCTCATTTATAAATGCCAATTCAGTATCATCATTATCTTTTGTAATCTGAATTGGTTTGCGGCGTAACAACCAATATGCAGAATATGCATGAACCTTTATAAAATTAATTTTTTCTATATGGTGAAAATTCTTTAGTCTGTCAATATCTGCAAAATAATCAATAACTGCTTGATTCAACAAGCTATATGACACTGATACATTGTCCTTAAACTTGCTACGCTCTATAAATATGTTTAAATATTCCTCTAGAGCATTAAATCTTCCCATAATCTTTTCTTTGCCAAAATGTTCAATTATTTCTTCATAATCGTAATTAGATTTGTTCGTCGCCATTGTAAAAAGCCACCTCGCATTTCATTATCTCATCCAACGCAAAACTATTCGCAAAAAAACGATAATTCTCTAAATCCTTTTTCTCTTGACTTGACGAATAATCCGGTGCCGTATTAGGAAGAATATGTTTTCTTATTTTTCCCTCTTCCAATAATTCTATAAATCTTTTTGCATTATCCATTATTAAGATCCTTTCTAATCAAATAAATTATCAACAGCACCATCAAACTCTTTCACTTGCTTTTGAGAATTATTTATATTTGCAATTCGTTTCTGTAAATTCTCATATTTTGTCTTTTCCAAATCACCATCAACTTTTACTGGCGAATCTATTTTTTCTATTTTCTTTGATGCTACTCTGGATTTATCGAACATCATATCAGAAATCATGCCAGCAGCTTGTGTTTGTATTGCCAGGCACTCAGAAAGCCTTTCTAATTCCGTTCGCCGTGCCTTGTTCTTACACTTATACACCAAATCATGCGTGCACTCACCCCAAGCTTCATCATAAATAGTTCTCACTTGTATTTCCACATATTTTCCATCATACCATACTAAATAATGTATGCTACTATAACCTTCTTTAGAAACATGCGACTCAAAAATATCTTTCCCAAATTTCTGATACATAGGTAAATCTTTGTCATCTCTTAAATACAATTTTGGTTTTTCAACTAAAAAGTCTTCTGCCTCTCCTGATGGATAATCATCAAGCCAATTCTTAATATAAGGCTTATCCACCTTAAAAAAATTATCCCAAATCCACTTATGAACAACTTCCCACTGTTGCTGATATCTTATTAAAATTCTAATACCAATTAAATCAGTAATAATCTTATAATAATTATTTTTGTTCAGAGGTCGATATTTTTCTATGTTATAATCAGAACCCGGTATTTCCGGCAATAAAGCTTTCTTCTTTATATACTTTGTTAATAAGCTATCAATCGTTTTTGTGCGATAACGAGCTGAATGTATTTCTCTCAACTCGTTATCAGTTAAAATAGTCATCAATAATTGTTTGGCCGCCGCTTCACACTTTGTAACATATGAAGTTTTTGTTTTACAATAATGTTCACTAATCTTTACTAAATTTTTTTCCAAATCAGCATCTCTTACAGCCGCCAACTCATACTTGTCTTCCAATTCAGCTTCACGAACAACTTCAGCAATTTCATTTGCTTGCATAATTTTCCCCCAGTATTCTTTTACTGTATTGCGTAATTTATACATTTGTGACATACATCGGTATTGTAGCAAGTTTAGGAATCATATGCAACCTATTTTTGTATTTATTCCCATTTTTCTACATTTCTACATATCTTTCATTATAAATCATTCTTCCCAAGTCATTTAATTCCATTTTATCTTATTAAGAAATCAAGTAATTAATCAATGTTAATAAACCTCTTTTTGGAAGTTCTACTAAAGTTAAAGTATCAAATTGAAAATCTGCAGGACGATGAACCACCCAATTAAGCGGATCGACACTCTTTTCATAATCGTCAAACAAAACCATAAAATACTGCCTCATCTCCGTATCAGTTATATAATTGGGTAAATTCTTTTTGTAGTTTTCTATTATTTTGCTCAATTTAGTGATATTCTTTATATTTTCCCAAATTAATTTGTTCTGTCCCTGTATACAATGTTTTTTTGAATAGTATATAATAGACTGTTCAATCGCAGAACGCATTAAAAATACCGCAGCGATAGGTAATTTATCAACCAATTTCTTTTCAGAAAAATATCTTAATTCACTACAAACTTGTGCAACCCCATGCGTATCTGTATCATTTGGATCTAAATGCGAATAATCTATACCAAGAAAGAAGTACGGTAAATTTTTAATGCTACCAGCACTTGCTCGTACACTCTCATCTTGTACACCATTTTGAGTTCCGACCTCTACAGCAATTCGTACTTTTTCACTGTCTTGTTGATTCTCAGCTTCACTCTTCACGCTTTCAGTTTTTTCGTCTTTTGTTTCTTTGTATTCCTCTACTTTCGTTTGATTATCAGTATTATTATCTAATTTTTGTGTTCCCTCATCATTAGCACAATCTTTGATTAAAGGGAGCACCTTATCTTCTATTTCCCTTGCGCGATTAAACAATCTAGTTACAGAGGCACCTTTTTGTTGAGCACTTACTTCTATTTCTCTTGCTATATTAACTATTAATTTCATTCTGGATTCAGTAAAGGTAGTTTCATCAGCTAAATCCAATCCAATATTGGCCTTTATTTCCCTATTTCCGAATATTCTTTGAATTGTTGTATACGGCATTATTGATGTTATGTCAAAATTATCGCAGTGTTTTTTTACATAATAATCTATTAAATAAGCCACTGATTTTTGATCACTTTGCCGAACCTTAAAAGTTTCTTTCTCTCTAGCACTCCATGCTTTTACTCCTCGCCCTTTATCTTCTCCTGAATGAAGCCTTTCCATAATAAAAAAAGCTTCCTTCTCATCAACTCTACTGCTTGTCTGCGATCTGAAGCGTTGATCATTCGTCCTCTTCGTC
>CAZLZH010000114.1:0-4649 GCA_964563955.1 uncultured Bacteroides sp.
ATGAAGACAGAATATTCACTATTTCAAAAAGTTATCTGCATCATGAGATGGATAGGGGTGCAAAGATTGCAGGAGTGAAGAGAATCCGGATTCATGGATTACGTCATTCTCATATTTCTCTGTTGATTAATTTGGGATTTTCCGCATTGGCAATAGGAGAAAGAGTCGGGCATGAGGCGGTTGATATTACTTATCATTATGCACATTTATTTCCAACGGTGCAGACGGATATGGCAGCACAACTGGAAACAGAAAGGGAGGCGTTGGTCAATGTCAGAAAAGAATAGAGACGATAAAAACAGATGGCGGAATGTTACAATAGCATTCCGCATGTCGCCAGAGGAAAACGAGGAGCTGAATAACAGAGTGAAGCTCAGCGGATTTCGTACCAAGCAGGATTATATAATCCAGAGTGTTCTTCATCAAGAGGTGGTTGCCACAGGCAATCCGTTGATGCTGGTACAGTTCCGGCAGAACCTGCAAAGAATTGAGCATGAGCTTGAGAGGATAGAAAAGGCATCAGATATGGATGGGGAGTTGCTTACTCCCATCCGCTCCATGCTGGAAATATTGGAAGGCTTCAAGGAACAACCGAAAACATTGGCAGATATGAAACAACTTACAGTACCAAATGAGGAATAACAGATATTTTGTATAAAGGAAGTGACTGCTATGAGCGAAGAAACATTATTTGAAAAATTAGGTGTGAAATACATAGAAAAAGACGGCATTTTTTATCCATTGATTACATTAGGTGGGGAGGAGAACAGTACAGATGTTGGAAAATATGGACGTATGTGGATGGATTACATACAGAAGGAATATCCGCAGCGATACAGAAGTCTGGTACGATTTGGAGAATTATATGTTAAAGCAACCGAGGTAAATGAAGTAGCTTATGAATTGCTGGAAGATATTGGAAATGAGTGGTTGCGTAAACATAAGCCAAAGCATACGAATTCTTTTGTGGAAATGTATCAGCTACGAACTCAGGCAAGAATGATAGCAGAGGAAGTAGTTCTGCATGATGTGGTGAACTGTTTTCACTAGAGGAGCTGGCATAGGTATTTATCGGAGTTTTGAAAGGAAAATAATATGCCGCGTATCCGCAGCTCACAAACTCCCGTAAGGGAGTTTTATCCGGCTCTAAGAGCCGTACAGCCACTCCGGCGAGGAGCGCAAAACCCGCTTGCGGGTCTGCATTTTTGATAGCGAAGCTGTCAAAAATGCTTTTGCGTTACTTTTGACAAAAGTAACAAAACCTTCCCTGAGAAATCTGCTATCTCGTGCCGTATCCGGCACTCGTTACGGATAAGAAGGAGATGCTGATATACATACCGAAAGAGGAGGATTTTCAAAATGGAAAGAACAATCAGTTTCATGAATGGGGAAGGTTCCATCGGGCACAACACGAGAAGATTTATAGCTGACAATGTAGATGCCAGCCGTACGCTAAATAATATTACCCTTATCCACGAGGACATTAAGCAGGCATATCATAAACTGTTTGACAAGGCATTGAAAGAATACAATGCAAAACAGAAACGCAAGGACAGGCAGATTAAAAGTTATTATGACAAAATTTCCCGAAGCAAGCAGGAAAAATTATTTTATGAGGTCATCGTTCAGATAGGCAACAAGGATGATACCGGAATAGGTAGTTATTCTGCTGAGGTTGCAACATGGGTGCTGAAGGATTATGTGAAAAAGTTTCAACTTCGCAATCCACAGCTTTATGTGATTGGTGCTTATATTCATTTGGATGAGGAGACACCACATTTGCATCTGAATTTTATCCCTTGGGTATCCGGTTGCAAGAGAGGATTGGGGACAAAGACAAGTCTTAAGGCGGCACTTGCTACCAGAGGATTTGCAAGTGAAGGAAAAGGTAATACCGAATGGAAGCAGTGGGCGGAGGCAGAGAAAGACGATATTGCCCTCATTATGAGTCGGTACGGAATTGACTGGAAGAAGAAAGATACGCACAATAAGCATTTATCTGTACTGGATTATAAGAAGCAGGAACGGGCAAAAGAAGTGGCTGCACTTGAGGAGGAGATAGAGGGTGCACAGGTTGTTCTGGAATTAAAAGAGGAACGGATTGAGTCTCTGGAGAAAGAAATTGAAAGTAAGCGTGTCGGTTTTAGAGAAGAACAGTCAGAGGCTCAAAAGAAGTTGGATGACACCATAGCCCAGAACCAGAAATTACAGACAGAAACGACGGATTTACGCTTAAAGAATTCTGAATTACGGCTGGAATACTATGAGAATGTAGATAAGCTCGCAGATAAAAAGAAGGAAATTGAGGTGGCGCAAAAAGAGGCTGACAAGTGGATTATGATATCGGATACTGCAAAATGGCAGACTGAGCGGGCTCAATTTGAACTGGAGGAGGCGGAAAGGCTTAAGAAGGAACTGCTGGGTTCGGTCGATGGAGATGATTATTTGAAAGAGCAGGTAATAGAACTGAGGTATCAGAACCATATACTTCGGGAGGAGAATCGTAGTCTAAAGGACAAGCTGGAAAAGGCATATGAGTTTATGAAACAGTTTGTGATTGGCGGGATTAATCTGCTGGAGAAGTTTATGGAGTGGATCGGAGAGAAGGTCAAGGATGTGGGGAGAGGAAGGTGATGTGAAAAATTCACAAAAAAGAAAGGAAATTAATGTGGAGAATTCATGAGAGTTGTGGTAAAATTATTTTGGGACTTTGTCTTTATTTCGATGAATGGAAATGCTATTTTAAGTAATATTATAAATATGAGTCCTGATTATTGAACATATATTATATGTATAATGTTGTTAGATAGACAATTTTCTAATTACTTATTAAGGAAGTTAGTTGTTATGCGAACAATGTTATTGAGCTTCAAGCCAGAATGGTACAATAAAATTATGGATGGTAGCAAACTATTTGAGTATAGAAGAACATTTCCAAATGAAGAAATAATGGCATATATGTATGTTAGTTCTCCTGTGAAAATGATAGTTGGAAGGATTCATTTAGGTAAGAGAATTGATATTAACACATGGAGAGAACAATACAAGTCGGATAAAGGAGTATGTGAAAGAATAGATGATTTTCTTACAAGACATACTTACGCAATGCCAGTGCTGTCTTTTCAGATGACAAAGGAAATAGAATTAGAAACACTTCGCAAGTTTAATCCCAATTTTGTATGTCCTCAAATGTATTATTATTTGGATAATTATCCAGAATTGTTTGATTTTATAAAGAAAAATGCAACTGACATTGGGGAATTGCACATTAATTCATTTGTGAATATTGGAAAAGATGAGATTTGCAGAAAAAAATATTAGGAGGTATGACATGGGTGATTTTGGTGAGGCAGAAAGACGAATATTAGGATTTATGTCAGAAGGGACAGATTTTGTCTTTGAAGGAAAAGAATATGCAGTGGTTTTATCTGGGAAACCAACATGTCGTAAAGGAGAACCTAAAACAGACATTTATATTTTGGCAGAATCAGATGAGGATGATATTGAAATTAAAATTTCTTATAAGAAAGAAAATGCGGATTTTATTGAAAATAAGATGAGTGCAGAACGCGCAGAACAATTATTTGGTGAAGATTGGATAGACATTATAGAGCAATCTACTACAGCCATTCAGGATAAATTTTATGAACGAATGTTAATCTATAAAAATGGATTTAGAAGAACTGAAAAAGGCTCAATTACCCTTGGGTGGAAATTTGAATTGCTTAATAAGAGTGGTGGAGATTTATCTGGGAAAATGTTACTTACGGATGAACAGGTAGTAGATGTTTATGCAGGAAATAATCTTTCGCCAGATAAGAGAAATGCTAGTGTTTGTGGGCAAATAATAAGAAATAGTGGTGTTGCTAATTACATATTGATGGATGAGAATGTGCATTCTGCGCAAGATGTAATAGATAAAATGATTCCAATAAGAGAATATGTAATGATGCACCCAGATATTTATTTTGCTTGCAAGGCTTTGAATTACAGAACTTTTGCTGAAAAATGGGATGGGAATAGACCATTATCAGTTCAAGTAAATTGGGATGCAATTGATAATAGATTAGTTCCCGAACTTGTTTTTGACAAGCCTTTGATAGTAAAAGGTGATGAGGTGGCTGAAAGACTTATTCATTATATGCGTAAATTAAATATCGGAACAACAGATGACATTGATGAGGATAATTCAGGAACCGATAAAATAGTATAGAGGTGATAACATGGCTGTTATTTTAGAAGAAAGAGGGCGTGGTAAATTTAAACCCGCTCCGGATTATAAAGTTGATGAAGTAAAAGAACTTCTGAATAAAAAAATTGAAGAAGAAAGACAGGCATTTGCAGATTGTAGTGAAGAGATTGAGTTTGATAAGCTCAGCTATGATCCAAATAAGTGGAACCTGCTGTCGCTATTTTCGGGATGCGGTGGTCTGGATTTGGGTTTTGAATTAGCAGGCTTAAAAGCAGTTATGGGTGAATCAGTTATGGAAGCCGCATTCTCAGATAAAGAAGTTTTTGATAAGAATATCAACAATAATGTGTTTAATACCATATATGTTAATGACATTTTTGATGAGGCAAGAGAAACATATGCGCAGAATGCGGGTAAATATATCTATATGGATAAGAGTGATATAAGAAAAATAAAG
>CAZLZH010000115.1:0-4605 GCA_964563955.1 uncultured Bacteroides sp.
CGTGAGATCCGGAAATCGCATTTGGGATGCACCCCGAAACTAAGCGCTTACCTTTCACAATTCTCATCTTCAATATTCAACAAACTTTTTTAATCGAGTGCCACTCGATTAACACTCGATTGGAAACTCGAACATATCTACTAATGTCCATATACAAAGCATTTACGGCACCTTCAAATCGAGTGGCAACAAAAAAACATTCGATTTATTTCAATTTGTACTCGGTAGCTGGACCGGCTCCAACTTTGAAAATCAGGTTTTCAGCAATCATTTTATCAATAGTTGCTCTAGCTTGCTGCTTCGTAAAGCCACACAAATCTCGAATGGTAGAATTTTTAATAGCTCCATTTATTTTTAAATACTCTAAGACCATACCTTTTGCTCGTATATACTGAACCGTCTTATCTCTTGTGTATTCCACATCTGACTTTACAGCTTCATACACTCGAGCGGTCAACATATAGCCTTTTCCTGATGTTTCTAATAATCCATACTTAATAAGACTTGACAAGCTTTTTCTCACATCTTCTTCAGAAGCCTGCGTCAATTCCTGTGCTTTATCAAGCTTAATTTGTTTATTATCTGCCACATACCTTAAAATCATCAATTCGGAAAGCGAAAGAAAAATCTGCTTTGTATCCTGCTCTTTAACAATAAATTTGACGAAATCTACATATTCCGTTGCACTAGCTATTGTTAGCTGCACAGCATCATTAAATACTCTGTATACCGGATACGGTTTTCCCATAGATACCATCTCTCTGAAAATAATATCTACACCTTGCCCTGTTCTCTGAACATATTTTAATCTTTGTAAAGTCTCTGCTATCAACTTATTTCTAGGTACAGATGGATGTGTGATAATATTCTTTTCTGTAATTCCATCAAGAAATCCACCCGGGTTTTCTATTACAATTTTATCGGGATAATGCTTTACATACACTGCACCAAGCTGTTGATAATCTCTATGAGAAAGTGCGTTTAGTAAAGCCTCTTGAAATACTTTTTCCGAAAAATCCGCAATTTCAAGTCTAAATAAGCCTATTTGCACATTCTGTATCTTGTTGTCGTTTTGTACCCTCTCTGTAAGCCTATCCAAAACTGTAATGATAGGTTGCTTCATATCCAGACGAGAATTATATTCTTCTAAATTATCCTTATCATAATGCAAATAAATCACTTCTGCTTGTGGCAGCAATCTTTGAATCGAAGAATCCTTTCCGACAAATAACAAACCTGCTATCGTGAGTTTAACTTGTCCATTATCTTCTGCGGTGAGTCCAAGATCTCTTAAAAAGGCCATATCTTCTAATTCCGGCAGCGTGGAAACAGCATCACGTATTTTAAGCTTTTCCTTTAAGCTGTACACCACCATAAGATTGATATCATCAATCGAGCTTTCAGCAATAATCTGACTTGAAAAATCCGGCGTTTGTGTTGCCGAATATATATGGCTCATTTCATCCGGATAATAAGGCTTTGAATTCTTTCCAAGTCTTTTCAAACACCTGCCATCCGTTGTTGCGTATGTTTTACCATCAGGCGAAACAGATATAGCAATAATCTTTTTCTCTTGATAATCAATTTCTTCAATATCTGTAAACATTGGCGGTCTTGTCTTATCATAAATCGATTCGCAAATATTTTGAAGATCATATTTACCAGAACATCCTGTCACATCTCCATTATCCTCAATACCCAGATAAACTGTACCACCCTTGCTATTAGCAAAAGCGATGAGTTCTGGCACAACTAGGTTAATTCTCTCTTTCATTGAATTTGTATTTATCCATGATTTAAATTCTACTGTTATTGTTTCACCTTGAGCTATTATCTGCTTTAATGTTTGTTCATCCACCATGATTCACCTCCGCTCAATTTGTAATATGTACATATTTCATACAAATGAAATTCAAAATTTTATTGAAAGAATACCTTCAATATGATTTATCAGTCATACATAAGAACCGCTCTACCATTCACACGACTGGCAATTTCCTTTGCCAATATGAGCGATGCTATAAACTTATCTTCCCCATCAGCCTCATCCTCAATAACATCTGCCAATCTACTCGCAAAAACTTCCTCTGATTCATATCCCAATATCGATGAAGCTTTTTGTATCAGCTCATCATCCACAATAGCCATATCTTCCGGAAGAAGTTCATCACCAATACTGGTATAAAACCAACTCATTCTGCACTCTTTAAACACATTGCAATATATCGACTCTGAAATATACTCTCTTTCAAGCCGCTTTGCTTCCTCAGCCGTAACAATGTATCTCTTGCCTTCGTGTATAATCTTATGCTCTCCAAAGTGATCTGTTTGCACAGAGAAGTTATCTATTTCTCCTAAAGAATACTTTTCGCAGGCAAACTTAACAACATCAGCATAGGATGCATAGACAGACTTTTCTTTTAAACGTTTGTAATAGACATCATCCGGCTTATAATTTAAATTCACTGCTCTAAGAGCAATGTCTTCGCTTTTATATATCTTATCTTCCTCATAGCCCTCTATGGGAAGTAAAATTTGTACTGAAAATCGTTTGCTCATGTTTAATCACCTCAACTGACATTATTCCTTTATTACTAGATTTTTGTGAAACAGTTCATTGAGCGCTTTCTTGACTTTTATATCCTCAAGACCGTAATACTTAAGCTGCATTGCATATAAAACAATTTCAAGAAATATCAAATCCAGCAATGACAATCCGACAAAGTCTTTATCCAAATTACCATGCGCAAAATTATTTCTTTGTCGAGATAATCGCTCTCCCATCTTAGAATAACTCAGCTCTTCATTATTCAAACTATATAAATACTTTCCAAACATATCTATTGTTTCCGCGAGACTTTTTCCCACAAAAGCAATCTTTCCACTTAAAGGGCTGGAACCTATGTTTTTTTGTATATATTTATATATGCTTCTAAGTTCCCCTGTACTATCATCGATTAACTCTTGTAATACCTGTGTCGCCTGTTTTTCTGCCTCTTTCTTCTTGTCTCTTTTTGATACTCCATCAGGGAAAATACGTCTGAATTCCCACTCAAACGCTGCTGTAATCATTACAAATCTAGCAGCATTATAACAGTTATCCTCATACGAATCCGGCAAATGTCTCGTATAAATTGTATCAGAAGCAATATCTGATAAAATCTTACCCTCAAATCCAGAAATATAACGTTGACTGATATAACGTCCATCTTTTATAGGCTTTTTTTCACATTGTTGGTTGCTATCCAGAGCCTGCATTTTTGCACATATATAAGATTTGCCATTATCCATTAGTTCACTAAGTTCAACTGCTTCAATAACAACATTCTTTCTGTAGCATAAATATTGAATAAATTGCTTTGCTATATTATACAATCGATAAACGAAAGCATAATCATCAGTAGGTTCGAACTCAAATACCATAATAGAAGTTAATTTTAATGGTGTATCTTGTATACCTTTGCTCAAACGTCTTCCTATGCTAAAATGAACAGATACCACCTTATCATTAACGCAAAAATCATTCTTATCCGTCGTGGTTTTCTCATATTCTGTTGTTTGAACAGAAACTATTCCCTTTTCCGATTTTTCCTTTTCGTAAATCAACGAAAATGCTTGACTCACAGAATGAATTGCATTAATTTCCGGTCCTGTAAATGCAATTCTACTAATCATCTTTTTATTTGTACTAAATAAAATCACTGCAAACACTTGAACACGAAGCACCGAATTATAACTACCAATGGTGTCCCCTTCTCTCGTAATAAATACAATACTTTGACCTGTTTCGTTGATCTTGCCTTCCAGATAAGGGGCCTCCATAGTTAAAGGAACACCCATTGTATACCAACCTTGGGACAATTCCTGCATTCTCCAATGTTTAACTTCTTCTTTCTTATCTGACGGTGGAATTAATCTAAGTTCATGTTTATCATAAACAAAATCAAAGCATATATCTTTATAATTCACCTTGCCCGAATAAACATTAAATACGTCCAAATTATCATCCTCTCTTATATGTACAAAGATACTTTACATTACTATAAAATGTACACCTCCAATTTGCGCTACTACAAAAGCTTACCAAACACTTTAGAGGATAGTGACCCTTTTATTCAACAAAACCATGTCATTCTGAATTTTACAGTTAAATGCATGCACGCTCATACCCAAATTGATACATTCTTCAAACTCTATGTAAAACTGTGTATCCTTTAACAATTCTATACCTTTAACATAAGGATTCAGAGAAACGATAATATAATCAACTCTATATCCCAACTGTAATAATGCCTTTATCTTGCTTAGTTGATTTAACGAACGTTCTGAGTACACTGTAGGAAATACGCCAATATCACTTGCTGATATGACGCTCTTTATTTCTACAATAGTATTGGTATCTGCAATATATAAATCACATTTATACTCATTTACATTCTTTTCTCGTAAGCAAACTTTTCTTTTACCTAAATAAGATAGCTTTCTTCCCTGTATCGCATACTCTACTAATCTGTTTGCATAAGAAGTATTTAATATTATATAACTCCTCTTGAATTTTACAGCCACAACAGCAAAGGCTGTTCTAGTTTTTTTTGCTACCGTTGG
>CAZLZH010000116.1:0-4545 GCA_964563955.1 uncultured Bacteroides sp.
AAACAGGATTTTATTGAGTTTATGATTGATTGTAATGTATTGAAGTTTGGCGATTTTGTGACAAAGAGCGGAAGAAAAACTCCTTTTTTTGTAAATACGGGATTTTACAGAACCGGTTCGCAGCTTTCGCGTCTTGGTGAGTATTATGCAGCGGCAATCAAGGACAAATTCGGATTTGATTTTGATGTTTTGTTTGGACCGGCATATAAGGGTATTCCGCTTTCTGTAGCAACAACTATGGCGATTTCCAATCATTACGGTGCAGATATTCGTTATTGTTCGAATCGGAAGGAGATTAAAGATCACGGCGATAAGGGTATACTTCTTGGCAGCCCGATTGAGGACGGCGACAAGGTTGTGATTATTGAGGATGTGACAACTGCCGGAACTTCGATTCAGGAGACACTCCCAATCGTGAAGGCACAGGGTGACGTGGACGTGCTTGGACTTGTTGTATCGGTTGACCGTATGGAATGCGGACAGGGAGAAAAGAGTGCGCTCATGGAGATTGAGGAGACATATGGTCTAAAGACAACGGCAATTGTAACGATGAAAGAGGTCGTTGAGCATCTTTACAATAAGACATACAAGGGAAAAATTGTGATTGATGATACGTTAAAGGCAGCGATTGATGCCTATTATGAACAATACGGAGTGAAATAATTTTTTGTTGTGTGAAAGGAGAGTCGTATGGAAAAATTGTACGAAAAAATCAGTTCGATTGGTATCAGCAGTCTTGTAATCGGGATTGTAACCGTTTTGGTTGGAATTGGTGCCGGTGTTACGATGATTGTAAATGGAGCAAGGCTGATTACAGGCAAGAAGAATATCACATTCTAGTGATGTCGGAAGGGGAAAATGTATGAAAAATATTGTGATGTGGGTTGCGGCGATTGCAGTTGCAATTCTATCAAAGTTTGGTGGCTTTCCGGGCAATAGTGTAGTCATATTGCTTCAGAATTGTCTGTTTATCGTGGCTGGCTTTGTGCTTTTGATTAAGGGTGCAGATGTATTTGTAGATGGGGCGTCTAAGATTGCTACAAAATTTAACATTCCGCAGATGATTATCGGTCTTACAATCGTGGCGTTTGGAACATCCCTGCCGGAGGCAGCGGTCAGTATTAAGGGTGCAATGTCAGGAAATGCAGGTATTTCTGTCGGAAATGTGGTCGGCAGCAATATTATGAATGTTTTGCTGATTCTTGGTATATCTGCATGCATAGCGGCACTTCCGATTAAGAAAAACACATTTCGGATAGAGATTCCGTTTGTCATTTTTATTACGATACTGATGCTCGTTCTCGGTATGCTTGGTGAAAGCCTGTCCCGCATAGACGGAATTATATTCCTTGTGTTTATGGCAATTTTTATGGTATACCTCGTTCGGTCGGCAAAGAAAGGGGAAGCAGAGGAGGACGCAACCGTTCTTACGGAAAAGGATACGATGCTTCGGCTCCTGTTCTTTGTCGTATTCGGTATTGTCTGTATCGTGGTCGGCAGTGATGTAACCGTGGATGCAGCAAGCTATGTTGCAGACAGGCTTGGTATGTCAAACCGTCTGATTGGTCTTACAATTGTGGCGTTTGGTACGTCGCTTCCGGAGCTTGTGACATCCGCTACGGCGGCAAAGCGTGGGCAGACGGATATTGCAATCGGAAATATCGTAGGCAGCAATATTTTTAACATCCTGTTTGTAGTCGGTGTGTCTGCAACTGTGAGCCGTGCAGCGATTCCATTCCCGTCATCGTTTATCATTGATACGTGTGTGGCGATTTTTGCGGCTGTTTTGTTGTTCGTATGCGTATTAAAAACGAAGAAGCTGCAAAGAACGGGCGGTATAATCATGATTGCCAGCTATGCTTTGTATTTTGCATACATTTTTTATACAAATTATTTTGTCTGAAATTCGGGCATTTGTGAAAAAATTGTGAATTGTCCGGAATGGATTGACACGGATTTTAAGAGTATGGTACAGTTACCATACTCTTTTTTTAACATATCAATATTTGTTTTTCAGACTTTGCTATTTCGGATAATTTCATCGGGTTTCTGCATATTTATAAGGTATGGAGGAAAATTATATGTTTTATAAATTTCGCAGAAAGATCACCGAAAGATGTCATGTTAAAAACAGCTTTTACCGGGTATTAGCATACTGTATTGCCGTTTTTTTTGTGCTGCAATGCTATGGTTTGTCATATGCAACAGAGGAGAACGAGTATCTCGAAGAAATCGCAACAATCGGGGATGCAACATGGACCTCTGCTTATCCGGAGGAGAAAACGGAGGCTTTTGATTCCGAAGAATTAATTGAGGAAACAGAGACTGTTGGAAGTGCAGTCTCAGACTTGTATCGTGTATCACCGGATACGAGCAATGCGTTTGTAGCATTTGCAATGTCGGTTGGACGTGGAGCAGGGATGTATACGGATAATCAATGTGCGATTTATGTTGCGAGTGTCCTGTCGAATTATTATGGAGAAAAAGCTCCGGTTCAGAATCAGACACTTGTGTCACAGATATCAAAGAGGTTGGATGCAAGCGAGAATTGGGAGCGTGTCTATGCGGATGCGGCTTGTTTCCCGATGGGTAAGACAGAAGCGGAATTCGATGCGATTTTTGACAGTCACACGAATGCGGGAGATGTTGTTTGCTTTGTAAACAAAAGTTTGGACGATTATGTTCATTGTGCAATTGCAGGAGGAGGAAACGCACTTGTCGGGCATTTATACAGCTCCGGATGGGATTGCCTTCGCGCCTGCTATTACATAGATAATGCTGTTGATACCCGCAAGGAATGCAGTGGTATGATTGTATATCGCTATAAGGAGAAGGAGACGTCAGGAACTCTTCGAATTTGTAAAGGCTACAATCAGGCAATCTACATGAAAAATCCCGGTGCGTATGATATTGGAGGGGCATGCTATGCCGTTTATGAAAGCCTCACGGATGCACAAGCAGGAAAAAACGCAAAAGGTTTTTGCTATATTGAACCGGGTGAAATTGGTGAGGCTGCACACGATAATGTATCGGGTAACGCAAGAGAAAAACCAAATGGTGAGGGAAAAGTCGTGCAGTTTAAACCCGGAAAGGTGTATATAAAGGAATACAGTGCTCCGACCGGGGGAGGCTGGAAATTAGATACAACCATCTATGAGACAAAAATTGTAGCCGGAAAACGGACAACCGTTGGCCTGCCTTTGGATGACCGGTCCAATACGCTTGTTCTTCCGTCAGAGGGTGAGTATTTTGATACACAGATTATAGGACCGGAACAGCCGGAATTGCGGGAACTTGAATTGCAAAAGAAGGTGCATGAGTACTTTTTAGGAATGATAGGGGACAACAGCAGCTATGATTGCACAGGAATTGAATATGCTGTTTATATGGTAGGAGATAACCGGGTTATAGATGTGTCAGACAGGGTAGGAACTTTCACGATGGACGCAGATGGGAAAGGGATTGTATCGATGTGTACGCTATGCCCGGAAAGCGTTGGACAAGCAGCCATGTCCTTGCCGTTTGGGTGGTATATGCTTCAGGAGACAAAGGCGAATGCAAGCATGACACTTGATACGACACCGAAATGGGTACATCTTACAAAAGAAAACCACAATGTTCAGATAGAAACGGTATATGACGCACCGTGGCTCTCCAAGGCAGACCTTGTACTTCGGAAATATGGCGAGGAAGGTGAAGCGGTTTCCGGGGCAGAATATACGATTTCTTATTATAAAAAAACAGTACAGGCAGTATCGGAATTGGAGAAAAGAAATCCGGACAGAACATGGGTGTTTCACACAGATATGCAAGGGGAAATCAGGTATAGTGATGATTCCGTCTGGTTTTTGGAAGGAGATGATTTTTACAGAGATTCGGATGGTCAGATTGTAATTCCTGCCGGAACACTGACATTTGAGGAAAAAACTGCTCCGAAAGGATATCAATTAGATGAGACCGTGTATATAAAAGCAGTCGTGCCGGGGGAAAATCCTTTTTTATCACTTGAAAATGTAGTGACCGTGATTGAGGAGTATGAACCGGTGCCGCCGGCAACACCGACAGAACCTGAACCGGAGATACCGCCGGCAACACCGACGGAACCTGAACCGGAGATACCACCGGCAACACCGACAGAACCTGAACCGGAGATACCACCGGCAACACCGACGGAACATGCGCCGGAAGTTACGGAGGAACCGAAAGTTGCAGGTGAACATGCAATAAGGAATGCAGAGACTGTAGTAAGAACCGGGGACAGCAGCAAATTGTTTGTTGCCATTTTGCTTGCATGTACGGCAGCGACAGGGGTATTTGTATTATTGTATATAAAAAAGAAGAGGTAGGGTCTCTCTAAAAAAATACCGCATAAGCAGAGTTAATCTGCTTATGCGGGAATATTACAAAGATTTGTTATTGCTTATCAATTCAATGAAATCCGTAGAATTGAGCGGCTTTGAGAAGAGATAGCCCTGCAGGGTATCGCAGAATTGTTCCTGCAGGATACGGAGAAGTTTGCAATCCTCCACGCCCACCGCAACAACC
>CAZLZH010000117.1:0-4535 GCA_964563955.1 uncultured Bacteroides sp.
AGTTGTTGATACATTGCCTTTGAATAGTCCAGTTAATTAGTGACGGTTATACTAGAAATTCACATTTTCTTCAAATTTTTTTCAAAAATTCACCATAGCTTTTGTTTATGATAAGACCATAACGATAAGCACTATATTAATTAGGAGGCGTTGAAGAAATGGAAGATTATAATAATCAAAACGCAGGTTATACACAGACAAACACGGATGTGACCGGAGACGGCAACACAGAAAATCTTTACGCAGGTATGCGTACGGATGAGTATATGAAGGCGATGGCTGCCCGTGCAAATTATGCAAATCAGGTGAAGACAAAGCGGCAGGGTAAAAAGGGCGGCGCGTCATTTTGGAAAAAAGGAGCTGCCATTGTTGTCAGCGCAGCTATATTTGGCGGCGTAGCAGGCGGTACGTTCAACATGATAGCCGGCGATAAGATTCAGGAATTAAGTCAGGTGGCTGAGCAGACGACAGAGCAGACAGAGGCAGCAGCTTCTACATCACAGATTGTAACGACGGAAGCAATCGGTTTAACACAGACCTCTACAATCGGCAATGGAATGGATGTATCTGCAATTGCGGAAAATATCATGCCGAGTGTTGTGGCAATCAATATTTCGGCAATCGTTGAGCAGCAGAATTTCTTCGGTTATGTGCAGCAGTATGAAGCGGAGGGCTCCGGTTCCGGAATTATTATCGGTGAAAATGACTCCGAGCTTTTGATTGTGACAAATAATCATGTGGTAAGTGATGCAAAGACTGTCAATGTGAGCTTTGTGGACGGCGAAAGCTATGAGGCAAAGGTAAAGGGTACCGACAGTGATAACGACTTGGCAATCATTGTTGTGGATTTGAAGGATATATCCGATTCTACGATGAGCCAGCTCAAGATTGCGACAATTGGAGACTCCGATTCAATCAAAGTCGGAGAGCAGGTAGTGGCAATTGGAAATGCGCTCGGATACGGTCAGTCTGTCACGACCGGAATTGTCAGTGCAAAGGATCGTGCAAATGAGACAAATGAGACACCGCTTATCCAGACGGATGCGGCAATCAATCCGGGCAACAGCGGCGGTGCTCTTTTAAATATGAAGGGTGAGGTAATCGGTATCAATTCCTCCAAGTACTCTGATACGACAGTAGAAGGAATGGGATATGCAATTCCGATTACAGCAGTGCAGGATAATTTAGATGCGCTTATGAACCGGGAGACAAGAGAAAAGGTTGATGAGAAGGAAAGAGGCTATCTTGGTATCAGCTGCGGAACAGTTACATCCGAGATATCAGAGGCATATGGGATTCCGACCGGCGTGCTTGTTACCGATGTTCAAAGTGACGGAGGCGCAAAGAAAGCAGGAATCAAAAAGAATTATGTAATCACAAAAATAGACGGGCAGTCTGTCAGTACAGCGGAGGAATTGACAGAGAAGCTCAGCTACTATAAAGCCGGTGAAACGATACCTGTTACATTTCAATATCTGAAGGACGATTCTTATATAGAAAAAACAGTCAATGTGACACTTGGCGAAAAATTCGAATCATAATTAGGAATTAGTATAAATGCATATAATAAGTGATAAACGGAGCGTGGAATATTGCATGCTCCGTTTATCACTTTTTTTCACAAAAAATATTATATTTTTCCTTGACATTTACTATATGTAGTGGTAGTCTACCAATAGGGTTAGCACTCAAAAGAGTTGAGTGCTAATAAATACAAAGGGGTGATGAAATGGAGCTGGATGATCGCAAGGCAAAAATCCTAAAGGCCATTATCTCCAATTACCTTGAGACAGGAGAACCGGTTGGCTCCAGAACAATCTCGAAATATACGGACTTGAATTTAAGCTCCGCTACAATTCGAAACGAGATGGCAGACCTTGAAGAGATGGGTTACATTGTTCAGCCGCATACTTCTGCGGGACGTATTCCGACAGATGCCGGTTATCGATTTTATGTCGATCGGCTGATGGAAGAAAAGGATGAGGTAACGGAGATAGCAAAACAGGAGCGGGATACCTTGCTGGAACGCGTTGACCGGATGGAGCTTTTGTTGAAGCAGGTCGCAAAGGTATTGGCATATAATACAAATTATGCGACGATGGTAACGGCTCCGAATTATGAGAAGAGCGTCAAATTCATACAGCTTTCGCAGGTTGATGCAAAAAATCTTCTGGCAGTCATTGTAGTGGAAGGAAACATCATCAAGAATCAGATGATTCATGTCGATGTGGAGCTTGATAATGAGGATGTTTTAAAATTCAATATTTTATTAAACACCTTTTTACAGGGAGCCAGTCTGGAAGACATCAATCTGGAAATGATACAGGAGATGAAGAGACAGTCCGGAAGCTACAGCGATATATTAGATCAGATTTTTCAGGGAATCGTGGAGGCAATACACGAAGCACAGAAATTGGAAGTATATACAAGCGGAGCAACGAATATTTTAAAATATCCGGAGCTTGGAGATATTTCCAAGACGAGTGAGCTTCTCGAAAAGTTTGAAGACAAGACAGAAATTTCTCATATGCTGGAGGAGACAACTGAAAAAACATCTGAGTCGGGAATCCGGGTCTATATCGGAGACGAAACACCGGTACAGGATATGAAAGATTATTCTTTGGTTACAGCAACTTATGAGATGCCGGAGGGGGCAAAAGGAACCATTGGTATACTGGGACCGAAGCGGATGGATTATAAGAAGGTTGTCAGCACATTAAAAAACCTGACAATCGAGCTTGACGAAATATTCAAGAAAGGCGAAGAGGTGAACGAGGATGGCGAATAAAACACAGGTAAATAAAGCGAAGGAAGCAGAGACGGTGGAAGAAGTAAAAATCGTGGATGATGCACCGGAGACAGAAGGAACCGATGTGCAGGTCAACGAGGAGGAAACCGTACCTGCCGATAAAAAAGAGGAAGTGGAGGCTGCAAAGCCGAAGCCGGTATCGAAGGGAAATCGCAGAGGCAGCAAAGCTCTTCAGCTCGAACTTGAAAAGACAAAGGAGCTGGCAGCGGGGAATGAAGAAAAATATAAGCGGCTGCTGGCAGAGTTTGAAAATATGCGTCAGCGAAATGAAAAAGAGTCCAAAAAGATGTACGATATCGGGGCAAAAGAGGTTTTGGAAAAGCTGCTTCCGGTTGTTGACAATCTGGAACGCGCACTTTCCAGTATTCCTGAGGAGGATATGGAACGTGCATTTGAGCAGGGTGTCGATAAGATTTACCGGCAGCTCATGACAGCGCTTGAAGCACTCGGCGTAGAGCCGATGGATGCGGAGGGCAAACCATTTGATCCGGATTTCCATAACGCAGTGACACATGTCGAGGACGAGACGCTTGGCGAGAATGTCGTTGCGGAGGAAATGCAAAAGGGTTATATGTATAAGGATCAGGTATTACGATATAGTATGGTAAAGGTTGCAAATTAACCTTTCAACATAAAATTTTAGAACAATTCATATGTAAATTTTTTAGGAGGAAAATAAAATGGGCAAAATTATTGGTATTGACTTAGGTACAACAAATTCATGTGTAGCAGTTATGGAAGGTGGTAAGCCGGTTGTTATCACAAATGCAGAGGGCTCGAGAACAACACCTTCTGTTGTGGCTTTCACAAAGACAGGTGAGCGTGTTGTCGGTGATGCTGCAAAGCGTCAGGCAGTTACAAATGCAGATAAGACAATCTCTTCTATCAAGAGACATATGGGTAGTGATTATAAGGTAGAGATTGACGGCAAGAAATATTCACCACAGGAAATTTCAGCTATGACACTTATGAAGCTGAAGAGAGATGCAGAGGCTTATATCGGTGAGCCGGTAACAGAGGCAGTTATCACGGTTCCTGCATACTTCACAGATTCACAGAGACAGGCAACAAAGGATGCCGGTAAGATTGCAGGTATGGATGTAAAGCGTATCATCAACGAGCCGACAGCAGCCGCACTTTCTTATGGACTTGATAATGAGGAAGAGCAGAAGATTATGGTATATGACCTTGGTGGTGGTACATTCGATGTATCTATCATTGAGATTGGTGACGGTGTTATCGAGGTACTTGCTACAGCCGGTGATAATAAGCTCGGTGGTGATGACTTTGATAACGCAATTACAGATTACATGCTTGAAGAGTTCAAGAAGACAGAGGGCGTAGACCTTTCTACTGATAAGATGGCTATGCAGAGATTGAAGGAAGCGGCAGAGAAAGCAAAGAAGGAGCTTTCATCGGCTACAACAACCAATATCAACCTTCCGTTCATCACAGCTACACAGGATGGACCAAAGCACTTTGATATGGATTTGACACGTGCGAAGTTCGATGAGCTGACAGCACATCTCGTAGACAGAACAAAGACTCCGGTACAGACAGCATTAAAGGATGCCGATCTTACCGCAGCAGATTTGGATAAGGTACTTCTTGTTGGTGGTAGTACACGTATTATTGCTGTACAGGATATGGTTAAGAAGCTGACAGGCAAGGATCCGTTCAAGGGCATCAACCCGGATGATTGTGTTGCAATCGGTGCTTCTATTCA
>CAZLZH010000118.1:0-4234 GCA_964563955.1 uncultured Bacteroides sp.
TATAATAAGTGGATAAAGGGAACGGAGCAATCAGAAAGAAGCTTGCAGAATGCAGGATTTTTTTGGTTGCTTTTTTATTTGGGAGACGACTATGAGAAATACAGGATATTTATGTTTTTTAATTGTTTTAAAAATGCTTGGGATAAAGGGAGGAGAAGCTAAATTCAAAGAACGGTTTCAAAATTCAGAGGATGACAGCTTTGAGATTATCCGATCAGCAAAAGAACTGGGATTAAAGGTAAAAACATCAAAATTCAAAAAGAAAATCATAGACAAATTAAGTGTGCCGGTCATAGCAAGATGTAAAGATGATACATATATTTTGATTCTGAACCATGCAGATAAACAATGGATGGTGCTTGATCCTGAAAAGGGGAAACCGGAAATGCTTGAGGAAGAAATTCTGCTCGAACGGATTACCGGGGATGTAATTGTAATCGGTAAGAAGCATTCGGCTACAGATGATAGTCAGGATAATGGCGGTAGAAAATTTGGTTTTCGCTGGTTTATACCAACCATTTTAAAATTTAAAAGACAATTTATCAGTGTTTTAATTGCTGTTTTTGTAATACAGATATTGGGAATCCTGACACCACTTATGACGCAGGTAGTTGTGGATAAGGTTCTTACCCATAGGGCAATGAACACATTATATACAATTGCGGTTGGAATCCTGCTGGTTTACATATATGAGTTGATTATCAGTCTGGGTAAATCTTATTTATTTGTTCATACAACAAACAGGATAGATGTGACATTGAGTGACAGATTGTTTAAACACCTCTTTTCTTTGCCGTTAAAGTATTTTGAATCAAGACGTGTGGGTGAAACGGTTGCAAGAGTGAGAGAACTGGATCAGATCCGGTCGTTCCTTACCGGAACACCGCTTTCCTCCATGATTGATGTGGTATTTATCATTGTTTATATTGTAGTTATGCTCTTTTATAGTAAAAGCCTTACTGTCATTGTAATTGCGTCCATACCGGTATTTGCAATACTTTCGTTGATTGTAACACCGCTTTTTAAAAAGAGTCTCGACAGAAAGTTCGAAGCAGGGGCAAAAGCACAGTCCTTCCTTGTAGAGTCCATAAACGGAATCCAGACGGTTAAGTCTTTTGCACTTGAGGAAAGCTTTGAGGAAAAATGGGGTGATTTACAGGCGGATTATGTAAAAGCAGGCTATAACACCTCGATTATCTCCCAGACCTCCAATGCTGTGGCGGGCTTTGTACAGCATGTGGTTGATCTTTTGATTCTGGTATTTGGGGCAAAGGCGGTTATAGCAGGTAGCATGACGATAGGACAGTTAGTTGCTTTCCGAATGCTGTCCGGAAGAGTGAGTGGACCCGTTCTGAGATTGGTTCAGTTGTGGCAGGAATATCAACAGGCGTCCCTGTCCGTAAAAAGAATCGGGGATATATTCAATTCTCCGGTAGAGATAAAATCCGGAAACACAATTTCAAATTTACCAAAGCTGAAAGGAAATATCCGGTTTGAAAATGTCAGATTTCGATATAGAGTAGATGGTTCCGATGTGTTACATGGAATTTCATTTGAACTGAAGGAAAACCGTATCTACGGGCTGGTCGGTCGAAGCGGGTCGGGAAAAAGTACAATCTCTAAATTAGTACAGAGACTTTATATACCTCAGAGTGGAAAGATAACCATAGACGGACTTGATGTGTCATTAATTGCGCCGCAGATGCTAAGAAAACAAATCGGTGTTGTCTTGCAGGAAAACTTTATGTTTAACGGAACGGTAGCCGAGAACATCTGTATTCATTGTCCAACATGCTCTATTGAACAGATTATGGAGGCTGCAAAAATTGCGGGCGCTCATGATTTCATCATGGAGCTGGATGAGGGATATGATACGATAATCGGAGAAAAGGGTGTTGCGCTGTCGGGAGGACAGAAACAGCGAATCGCAATTGCGAGGGCGATTATAAACAATCCGAGAATTTTGATATTTGATGAAGCTACATCCGCACTTGATTATGAATCAGAGAGTATCATTCAAAACAATCTGAAAGATATCTGCAAGGGGCGGACGGTGCTGATTATAGCACACAGGCTTTCTACTCTGGCGTCTGCCGATGAAATATTGGTCATTGATAAGGGAGAACTGAAGGAATCGGGCAGTCAGGAGGAACTGATGGCTATGAATGGTTTATACGCGTACCTGTATCATCAGCAGGCAAAGGGGGCGGTTGAACAATGAAACAATATCTGAAAAAACAATTGAAAAACAGAGATAAAAAATTAAAATACGATTTTCTGCCATCTATGATAGAGATTATTGAAAAACCGGCGAACCGCATGGGCGAAATTATAATCTATGTGATTCTTGTAATGCTTGTGACAGCGATTATCTGGGCATCCCGCACAAAACTGGATATTGCCGTAACGGCGATGGGAGCCGCAAAACCGAAGGACGCGATCATATCCCTGAATGCACAAAGCGGCGGAGTCATTCAGGATATCAAGGTTCAGGATGGGGAGTATGTACAGGCAGGGGACATTATATGTACATTTGATTCAGAGACAAATGAAACAAGTTTGAAGGAAGGTACCTACAATCTGGAGGTTCTTGATATTCAGAAGGAGGTATATGAAGCAGTATATGAAAAATTAGAGGCTGAAGATTATAGCGAGCTTGAGATGGATACAGAACAGTATGGGGATAATCAGCGATTTGCGGATGCCATTATAGTGGAATATGATATATTTTTGGACAGCTTGGAACAGGCATGGTATACAGAAGCAGAGAATATGAAATCCAACGAGCTTTTGAATGTACTGCAAAATCTCAATACAATAGATGCAAAAATAGAAAGTGTATCGGCAGATATTGAAACGATAAAACAGGAATTAGAAAAAAGTGTGATAACAGCACCTCAGTCAGGCATATATTCGAAAGCAAATGAACTGTATACAGGGAAAATGGTTGCGGCAGGAGATGTGCTTGGGTATATCATGCCGGAGAAGCAGGCAGACATGTTTACAGCGTATGTTTCGAATGAGGATATCAGCCAGATTACGGTAGGGGATGTCGTAAGGATCAGGCTTGCAGCATTTGCAGATACAGATTATGAATATATAGACGGCAGGGTTACATCGATCGGAAATGTCGTGATGCAGATAGAGAATATGGGAAGTGTTTATCCGGTGGAAATCAACTTGGAACAGGTTCCGCCGGATATAAAAGCAGGAATGGAGGGGAGCATAGACATCCTTGTAGGAACAAGAACGGTCATGGATTATTTTCTGGAACCGTTTCGAAAAGGTCTGAGGGATAGTATGAAAGAAAAATAGAACAAACTGTTCGGAAAGGAGAAGCCGGGATGAAAGATAAAAATAAATTTATCGAATGGATTATTATTATTCTTATCGCACTTGTCTCACTGATTGTCATCAACAAGATATCCGAAGTGGTGGGGATTAACAGAAGAGGGGCGAGATACCTGCTTTTTGCAATCATACTGATCATATGGTATTTCGTCGATTTGATACGAAACAGAAAAAAGTAATCACTATATTAAACGAAAAGGAAAGAGGTAAATGATTATGGCACAGAATGAATTGTTAGATGTAATGTTTGGAAACTTAAACGTAAAGGAATATCTTCCGGAACATAGCGAAGGAACATCTTTGGATGAGCTGATGAAGCTATGTCATAGTGAAGAGAGTCGGGTGCGTTTTGCAGCCTATAGCGAGCTGAGAAACGAAAACAAAATGCCTCAGAATACGAATCCAAATGAAATTCTCGGCTTCGTCATGGAGGTCGGCGTGGATGATGATAAGGTTGACCGGATTGCGGCATATACGGATGGAAGTGCAAGGTATTTTGGCTTTGACGGCACCATGATCATGTGGGATCAACGTGCCGCTACCGTTGAACAAACCATATTGAGTATCATGGAAAATGCCAAAACAGTTTTTGCTGATATCTCACTGTGGAGAGGAACGTATTTTGAAAACCTGAAAAAAGGAAATATCCGGTTTAACGTGTTGACTCCGAATGGTTACAAAATAATCGAAGGAGAATTTGGATTGGTTGCCAAGATCCATAAATTTCAGATGTTATTGAAGCCGTCGATGCAACTCATACAATTGCTGAAGTCATTCTCGTAACAGAGGGAAAAGAAGGTGGTTCAATGATAAGAGAAGCATTAACGTTACAGGAAAAATATGATTTGCGGAAAAAACTTCGCATGACGGATATTATGCGTGG
>CAZLZH010000119.1:0-4197 GCA_964563955.1 uncultured Bacteroides sp.
CATTATTTGAATTAATACAAAAGGATGATATAGGGCAGGATGATTTGGTGTATCAGACGGTTGCTTATATTTCTTCTCATTTTAGGGAAGAAGTGACACTTGGAATGATGGCTGAAGATATAGGTGTAAGTAAGTATGTGTTGTCACGCATTTTTTCAAAAACATTTCATAGAAATTTTAATCAGTATTTAAATGATGAACGATTGAATTATGCAATTATGTGCCTTGAACATTCTGACTTAAGTATTACACAGATCTGCATGGATAGTGGTTTTGATAGTCAGCGAACATTCAACAGGGTCTTTAAGGAAAGATATAAATTGACACCTAGCGAGTATAGAAAAGGTTGGACTGAATAGAAGACAATCTTTGCACCAATGGTAGTATGGCTAAGGACGTTTGTTTTTTATATAAAAGCAGCCGAAAAGCAGACTGTAGACAGCGGACAGCAGACAGTAGGCTACTCTGTTGATTTCATTCGTGGTTTGGTATAGAATGTTTAACAGGAGAAAAGAGTAAGAATATTTATATTTATTGCTCAAAAATAGCTTGTTTGTTAAGAAAATCAAAGATGCAACTCTGAGTTGACAAAGTTCAAGCTCTATTTGGTGGCTTTGCTGCTGTTGATTTTGCTATTCTAAAGCCATCAAAGGTAAGGAGGTAAGCGATAATGAACATTGCTGAGCGAATTCAAAATTTAAGAAGGATCAAGGGTATTTCACAGGAGCAGCTTGCCGATGTCGTGGGTGTATCTAGACAGGCAGTATCAAAGTGGGAAAGTGAGCAGACCATTCCTGATCTCAATAAAGTAGTTATCATGAGTGAGTATTTTGGAGTAACTACCGATTATATTCTGAAAGGGGTTGAACTAGTTGAAGAAGAAAGACAAGTGTGTAAATCTTATGATACTAGAATATTTGTTTCAACTCTGTTGGCTTGCTTGGGCGTAGTGAATATGTGCTTATTACCATTATGGGCAAAACTTTATCAGACATTTATATTTGCGAATGAGCACAGTGTCAATACGGATGCGAATTGGTATATTTTTCATTCTCCACTTGTTGGGTTATTGATTTTATCGATTTTTCTTATATTTTTTGGTGGAGGATGGTCTTGTTATATCTTGAAAAAGAAAAATAACAACACAACGAAGTAATATGAAAAATTGGTCTAATTGCTCTATGAGACGAACAAGAAATTTGAATTTAATGCGGAGGTGTTGAATTATGAAAAAAGGCTGGTAAAAAGAGACGCATAATAATTGTGATAATTGTGTTACTTGCAATGTGGGTTGCATTTGGAACAATTGATTATTTTAGAGTATCTAGTTTTGAAAGACCTCTGTTTTGTATGGGAAAAGAGGTTGTTTATAGGGGGGCTGAAGACTATAAGCATTATCAAGGATTAGGATATTCATTTGAAGTAGCAGAAAATCCTTCTGAGTCAGAATTTCCGGGAGTGACTCGGTACACATATTTCTTGTTTGGTAATGAAATGATTTCTGGAATAAGAGATTAAATTTTAGTTTAATCCGTCAATTGAATATTTTAAATAGCGATGTAGCGGTGGGATAGATTACGATATCCTGCCGCTTATTTTAATTGATTTTATTCGTGGTTTGGCATACAATATAAAGGAAGTGTTAATCTTGGTTTTACATATTGTTGAGAGGTCTAATATGGAATATTTATCAATTAAACAAACATCTGATAAGTGGGGAATATCCGTCAGAAGGATACAAGTGCTGTGTTCTGAAGACCGTATTCCTGGTGCAACAAAGATAGGATCATATTGGGCTATCCCAGCAGATGCAGAAAAACCGGATGACCAGAGAATTAAGAGTGGGAAGTATATAAAAGAGAAAGAATAACATTTCTGAAATCGATGTAATTGTAAAAACAGACGAGAGGGGTATATGGATGACTGAAGAACAATTTCGAGATGGCTTGATTCGAATTGCAAGATATAGCGACTATGAAAAGAAAGAAGAAGTATTGTCACTATTAAAAAGAACATATATCACATTTGATAAAACTAGCAATTTTACAAGAAAATCATGGCAATGGTATGAAAATATAGAACTTAGAATTGCCCCAGAATATAAGTGTGAATTGGAAAAGCACAGTAAAATACTTGAAGTTTGGTGCAACGAATTATATGAAGAAACAGATGAGTATGATTTGGGATGCGTTCGTATTATGAATGGAACAAAAAACGTGGCCGTTTCTGGGGAGATAGATGTATGCTTTGAAAATCAACAAGAAAAAATACTTGAAGAAATTAGGCAAGCAAAATATGTAATTTGGGTAGCGGTTGCTTGGTTTACAGATCCAGTGTTGTTTAATGAATTAATTGAGAAAAAGAAACAAGGTATTAATGTGCAAATTATAGTAGATAATGATGCCATTAACAGGAATGGCGGACTAGAGTATGAAAAATACTTTGAGTCATATAGGATGCCATTAAAAGGATACTTCGACAATATTGTACATCACAAATTTTGTTTAATTGATTTTGAAACAGTAATTCATGGCTCATACAATTGGACGAAGAAAGCACAGTATAATCGTGAGACATTAGAAGTGGTTGAAAACAGAGAACTGGCTTTGAAATTTGCAGATGAGTTTATTTTATTAAAAACAAGAACTGTCTGGTAATTTGATAATGTAATTGTGGATATGTTCCCGTGTACGCTCATAGCCTAAAATCGGCTTTGATATGTTTCCACGAACGGACAAAAGGAGAAAAAACGGTATGATAAGTTTCCGACTACGAACAAAACGGCAAAATTGCCGTGGATATGTTCCCCGTTACGAGCGAACCCCTAAAAACCCGTGGTTTGACATTCATAGTGTTTTCGCAACCCATGTGGAAACAATAGTTGCACTACATCGGACCGATATGTAAAAATCCTTGAGTTTAGGCACTTTGAGAGGTTTTTTAGATTCGACCAGAGTGACCGAAAAACATACAAAAAAGCAATTTCCAACGGAGTAAACGTCCAAGTGGTTGTGAGGGTGTAGTTCGGAAACACAAAAATCTGTCGTTCATATTTCATCAAAAATAACTAACAATTCAATAAAGTAACAAAGTGGTCTGAGCCGCTTATTTTCAAGTGATTTTGAAAGTAAGCGGCTCTTTCCTTTTTTGCAGATGGTATCTGGCAAAGAGTAATTTTAACGGAGGTAATTGATTTTATGAAGAAAAAAGAAGAATTGTGTTCTTTTCCGCAACAAGAGAATAGTGCTGTTGCGGAAACAGATATCAGAATGGTTCCTATAGCGGAATTACAGGACTTTGAGGGGCATCCCTTTAAGGTAGAAAACGATATGGCACTTTTTGAACTAATGCAGAGCATTGAAAAAGAAGGCATGATTGTCCCTGCTCTGGCAAGACCCAAAATTGGTGGCGGTTATGAACTGATTGCAGGTCACAGAAGAAAGGCTGCGTGTAAATGGGCAGGGCTTGAGGTGATGCCTGTGGTGATTCGTGATTTAGATGATAATCAGGCAGTGATTGCCATGGTGGATAGCAATCTGCAACGGGAGAATTTAAAACCCAGCGAAAAAGCATTTGCTTATAAGATGAAGCTGGAGGCGATGAAGAGGCAGGGAACAAGAACGGATTTAACTTTTTGCCAAGTTGGCGAAAAGTTAGAGAACCCCTCGTTACAAATGCATTCATTGAGCAGTGGACATGATGCTGATGGAAAATGGGTGTTACTACAGGATAAAAGTGTTGAGGATACAATTATTAGAAGCAATCAAGCATTGGCAATGCAAACTGGGGAAAGCCAAAGGCAGATATCGCGTTATATCCGCCTTACCAATCTTATCCCTAAGCTTCTTGATATGGTAGATGAAGGAAAGATTGCTTTTACCATAGCGGTTGAGCTTTCCTATCTGACAGAGGAAGAGCAGTATGAACTTTATGAGGTTATGGATATGGAGCAGTGTACACCGTCCTTGTCGTAGGCGAACCGAATGAAGCGTATGAGCCAGTCGGGAGAGTTGGATATGGATGGGATGTTTCTGATATTAGAGCAGGAAAAACCAAACCAGAGGGAGCAGATTAAACTTCGGGCAGATACTTTGTCTAAGTATTTTCCAGAGGATTATACGCCAAAGCAAAAGACGGATTTGAGGTCAAATGAAAAACTAAATTCCAGTCTGGATTGATTTGACCTCGTATTTTTGA
>CAZLZH010000120.1:0-4056 GCA_964563955.1 uncultured Bacteroides sp.
ACTGCAGAAAGAGTTTGTTAAATTTGTAGAACAAGTAGACAAATCAAAAGTTGCAGTGCAGAAGGCATTAGATGAAATGCAACAATTATTTGATTCATTAATGCAACAGTATTTTGGATAGAATATTACAAGATATATGTAAAAGAGGGGAGAATAAATCAAATATTATAGCATGAAATATGCTAGATGAAGCGCAAACGCTATTTGATTGTTTAATGTAGAAATATTTTGGATAATTATAGGCATTAGCCGGAGAAGGATGTTGGTATACTAATAAAAAGCGAGGTATACCAGCATGGAAGAAAAAATTGTAAGAGTACTAAACGAGATGGCAGAGTATCTTTCTATTCCGCAAATGAAAAAATTACAGGAAGTGATCATTCGTAATTTTGCAGAAAATGAAGTAAAAAGGAAAGAAATCGCTAATGAGGAATTTTTAAAGATGTTCCTTGACGCAAAACGAATTGAGGGCTGCTCAGAAAGAACAATCAAGTATTATAAGGCAACGGTTGAACACTTAATTTTGCAAATGGAAACTGGGGTTAGGAAGATTACTACAGAAGAAATTAGAGAGTATTTATCAAATTACCAGAAGAGAAACAATTGCTCAAATGCGACAATAGACAATGTTCGCAGGAATATTTCAAGCTTCTTCTCTTGGTTGGAAGAAGAGGACTATATTTTAAAAAGTCCAATGAAAAGAATTCATAAGATTAAAACCAAGACAGTTGTAAAGAATACTATTTCTGATGAAAATATCGAAAAATTAAGAGATAATTGTAAAGGAAAACGAGATTTAGCGATTATTGATTTGCTTTATTCCACGGGAATCCGTGTTGGAGAATTAGTAAATCTTAATATAGATGATATTGACCTTGAAGGTCGTGAGTGCATTGTATATGGAAAGGGTGACAAAGAAAGAAAAGTTTATTTTGATGCAAAAGCGAAAATTCATCTTAAAGAGTATATAGATTCAAGAATTGATCAGAATGAGGCATTATTTGTGACTTTAGATGCACCGTTTGACAGGCTAAAGATTAGTGGTGTAGAAATAAGACTAAGAAAGCTGGGGAGGGAATTAGAGTTAGATAGAATTCATCCTCACAAGTTTTGCCGAACTATGGCTACAAGAGCAATTGACAAGGGCATGCCTATAGAACAAGTTCAAAAAATTCTTGGGCATTCACAAATAGATACGACCATGCAGTACGCGATGGTTAATCAAAATAATGTAAAGACATCTCATCAAAAATATATTGCATAACTAAATTCGGATTTGTAGGGCTACGAGCAGAGTACAGACAAGACGGAAAAGCACGTTGGAAGCTTGCTTACATAAGTGCTTTGAACGGATTGGCTGTATTGTGTGACAGCAGAACATGAGCACGAAGCGAAGCGGAGTGCGAATGACGCTGCGAGTAGCTCGTAGAGGAATGATTATTTATAAAAAAATTGGATCGCATAAGGAGGAAGAAGTACGGATCATAGACAAGAAAAAGTTGCATCAATTGTAGATGAAATCATATTTAAAAATAAACAGAATATTCCGTGGCATGAAGTTGAGCAATATTTAAAAAGATATATTGGTAATACATATATTGTAACAGAATATCAGGATTATATTTCTATTGCTGGGGATTTTCCGGATGAATATGTGGAATCACAGTATACTAAGAAACTGCGTGGAGCACTTGCAAAGGTGAAGGCAAATGCATCTCAAATAGTTGAGTCTTTGATTGTTAATGCTACAAATAGACGTTGGATAGAAAATAAAAATGATAAGCATAATAGAAATGCATCAGAAGGCTGGTATCGTTACGATGTTTATTTTGCCATACCTGTACAGGGGAGTTCTGAATGTAATAAACGTTTAAACTATTATTGTGCAACACTTGTTGTAAGGAAAACAACTCATGGACTTTTTTTATATGATATGATAAATATAAAAAAAGAAGCGAGTACGCCGCTTGAGTCAAAATGACTGTACGGTAAAAAACCGCTTCTCTTTCATAGATAATAACACAGACTAATATGAAATACAAGAATAAAATTGTATGGAGGAGACGGATGGGATTTGGTTTTGTATGGGATGGTGTAGATGGAATATATAGTGTTAAAGGATGTTTGTAAAATAAATATGGGGCAATCGCCCAATTCATCAAGTTATAATGATAAGCGGGAAGGAATTCCTTTTTTTCAAGGGAATGCAGATTTTGGAGAAAAATATCCAGTAACAAGAGTCTGGTGTAATGCTCCTACAAAAATAGCACAGCCTGAAGATATTTTGATTTCAGTAAGAGCACCTATTGGAGCATTGAATTATGCAAAAGAGGAGTGCTGTATTGGACGAGGTCTTGCAGCGTTAAAGCCAGATAAAAGCAAGGTGTCTTCAGAATTTATCTTTTGGTTATTATGGGCTAAAAATTCGGATTTTTAGGGGCTACGAGCGGAGTGCGAAAGACGCTGCTAGTAGCCCTTGAAGGATGATGATAAATTAAATCGTAGAATTTTTGAATGGACTGTAAATGTTATTTTAATGAAAGGTGATATAAATTATGAATAAAGAAATAGTTTCATTCGTTATATATATGATTCATGCGTGCGCAGATGATTGGAAGCAGAATCCTTCAGAAGTGTATAAAAAAATGAAACGTACCAATTGTATTATGGATTTTTTAGTGCCAAATTATGAAATTCTTCACACACAAGGAACACGTTACATTATTGAAGACATTAAGGAGTATTTTCGTGTAAGGGGGATAGTTGTATGATAGTTTATCATGGCTCAAGTGTAATTGTAGACTGTCCAGATATAGAGCATTCTTTTCGGGCACTGGATTTTGGAAAAGGCTTCTATGTGACAACAGTAAAAGAACAGGCAGAGAGATGGGCAAGAAGAAAAGCTGATATTGTGGGCGCAGGCAAGGCAATTGTTACAGTCTATAACATGAAAGAAAATGTTGAAGG
Source organism: uncultured Bacteroides sp. (assembly GCA_964563955.1). Lineage (GTDB taxonomy): Bacteria > Bacillota > Clostridia > Lachnospirales > Lachnospiraceae > Coprococcus_C. The sequence goes on from CAZLZH010000120.1 coordinate 2,968, forward strand.
GTTGATATATCAATGTTTTGGGGAGAACCTAGAAGAATGGATTGATTTTGTATGTAAATGTCGCGATGGGGAAAAAGACTATTTAAAGTACGATTTGATTAAAGGGAAAGTGGCTGACGATAAGGTGTTCAGAGTTGTGGACATGTATCATTCTGGCATTTGGAATAAGGAGAGAGCTCTAGCAGAGATAAAAGTGTATCCTACTTATGATCAGATTGCATTTATAAGTCAAAGAGCGATAGAACAGTTGTTACATTATAAATCATTTTACGAGGTTATAAAAGATGAATGAAAAGACATTGGAAAGAGTATATCAAGAAAATCTCGCAGAACGGATTGTGACATATCTGGCAGAAACATGCCATTTTTCCTATGAGAAAGCAATGGATTTTTACTATAACAGTAAATTATCAGATAAAATTTATCTTGGAAAAGAAGGAATACAATATTTGGATTATAAGGTGTTAGCTCAGATATTACTTGAAACGGAGAATGAGTTGCTAAATAGTGATTAAACACTATATGGTAAGTATTTCTTTTGTTGCGAAGTAGAGGGTATTTATAAGGATATTTTGTTCAAGTATAAGTCAAATATGAGCATGGAGCGAAGCGGAACGCAAATGGGCGCTGCGAGTAGCATGTAGAGGGATGATGTAGATGAAAGTTAAAATAGGCGATTTGACTAAAATTAGAACTGGTAAGCTTGATGCAAATGCGTCCTCGGAAGATGGACAATATCCATTTTTTACCTGTTCAAAAGAACCATTAAGAATATCAACATATTCATACGATTGTGAGTGTGTCCTTGTGGCTGGAAATGGTGATTTGAATGTAAAATATTATAATGGAAAATTTGATGCATATCAGAGAACATATATTATTGAGGATAATGGAAGTGGAAAACTATATATGCCATACCTGTATTACTTTTTGGAAGGGTATATAGAAGAGTTAAGGAAACAGGCTATTGGTGGAGTTATAAAGTATATCAAGCATGGTAATCTTACAGAAGCTTTGATTGAATTGCCATCCATTGGCGAGCAAAAAGCAATAGTAGAGCTTTTAAAAAAAATAAAATATGTTTTGGAT
>CAZLZH010000121.1:0-4022 GCA_964563955.1 uncultured Bacteroides sp.
TTTATAATGCTGCTCTCCTTGATATTCAATTCCTATTCTACTATCAGGAATGTAAATATCCAAACTCTGCTGTCCTAGCCACTCACAATGGTATTGATATTGTGCATTGAAATTATAACTGTTAATAAGTGAAAACAATCTATATTCATTCCCCCATCTTGTTGGTACCCTTTTTTCTTTTACTATATCCGAGTAAACTTTGTCAACCTGACGTCTAATTTTTTTATTCTCACTATTTATGATATGCTGCAATGTAGAATTCCTATACAGATTAGTATAGCCATATTCTTGGTATAATCGTGCAATACATTCATTCACCTTTTGAATTACATAATATTCACAGCAATTCTTTTGTAAAAATTCCTTAATCGGCTCATTTACATATCCAAACGCTTCATGTTCAAGGATATAGTATGTCATTTTTATACATTCTATCTGACTACAATCATAAATTATCATAAATTCATTTCCATTGTTTTGCACACATACATCCTTAGCTTGGTCTGCTAATTTTGCAATACAAAAGAATGCCTTATTATATGTAGCTTTTATAACGAATATCATTTCTTCTTCCAAACATTCTTTGGTACATGCAAAGTTTTGTTTTGCGTCAGCAATTTCATTTAATGTTGGAAGTATCAAATGAATCATATCAGGAATTTTATCAAAACTTTTTAATTCTTGCTCTACATTTATTCCTTCAATTTTATTTAATACATTCTTTAACAGTTCATAATCTTCTCTATAATATTTTCTAATTTCTGATTCGCCTAAATAGTTTTCAACACTTTTATAATCTTCCAATTCTTCATTAACTTCGCATTCATTATACGCTAAAAGTGTCAGTTGCAGTTCTTTACCATAAAAATGTTCTGGTATCTCTGTGCTAATTTCATAACATTCTCGGTATGTTTTATCATTATATACGTGTCTAATATTTGGAAATCCACTAATAACTTGAATATCCTTTATACCATCTGTAGTTTCAAATTTTATAACAAGCCTATTCAATGCTTGTCCCAAAAGCGGAATAACTTTGGCTCTCCATTTACACTGACCATTAATAACATACCAGTCATATTTCAAAACATCCATTGTTATTTTACCGCTGAATCTTCCGCCTTTACGATATCTAAAAAATAGCCTCAAATCTATAATCTCATTACAAATAATACTCTTCCCCATTTCATAAAGTCGGTTTTCATCTACTATAGCAGTTTCAAGTTCTTGAAATTCGTCAAATTTTGACTGTCCATAATACATTGCAATTCCATTCAATACAACTATGTGCTTTTTCTCTTCTACAATTTCAACACATCCATATTTTCCTTTTTCTCTTGTTCTTCTAGAATCAGAATTTGCCCTATACATATCAATTCCACACTCATCCTTTTCTAGAAATGTTTCCTCTTCTACAAAATACTTTTTATCATACTTAAATAAATAAAAGCCCGTTGGAATCTCTAAACCTGTTCGATAAACATGATTTGGATATAGTCTTTCTACATTCTCGTTAACATATCCAATATTATCTATCGGAGTCATCATACCACTTTCTATATTGACTTTATCCTTTTTTTCAAAAACTGCATATCCTTCACGCTTATTCCTATAGGTATAATTAATCGTATCTCTTAAATATTCATAATATACATTTGTGCCCCATATATAATATTCACCTGCTGGCAAATCTTTCGGCACCTTATATTTCCCACGAACATAAATCAATGATTCATCCTTAATGTACACAAAATCATTCAACTTTCTCATTAACTTGTCCTCACTATCTATTTTTCTAAATATAATATTTGCTTATTAATTTTAACATATTTTTTGACGACACACTACCTGAACATTGCAAATGGTTACCTGTAACTTACACACTTTATTTTACCCTCGTTCCAAAACTCTTCACTTTTTATTAATTAACTACTGTTCAGTTCAAATCTTGTATTTATCCAATTTTCTAAGTTAGCCATCTTTATGTAATAACAGATACTCATATTTATATGTGTACCTGTCAAAATCCATAGTGTTTATCTCCTCTTGTTCCATCTTTTTTCATTATTGTAATAATTGGCTTTCTGTAGTTCGCTCGACTGTTTCCAATTTGTCGCATCCACAATACTCATATAATCATCATAAAGTTCTGAACTATACATTTTCACATTAAGCTCTTTTAACACCAACGAATGCAACTTCATATCTGCCTGCAAATCATCAACTGAAAACCGGAACAACTCAGCTTTTACCTTTGCCGGCACATCATCATATTTTCTATAATTATCACGAATGAATGTTGCAATCTCTTTTGCACGTTCCGCAAAAGTCAATGTTCTTTTCACAACCTGTTCCTCCACTGCCAGTTCTGTAGACAGATTTTCCTGAACCACAATATTTTCTGCAGCAACCGGTTCAATTCTACCCTTTGTATCTTCAGCAGATTCTATGGCATTATTCTCCGTATTCTCAGCCTGTACTGTATTCTCTAACACCACTTCTTCTACCCTTGTCTTTTCTTTAATACTTTCCAGTTCCTTCATTTCGTTGAATTCCCCAAAAGATAAAATTGCCTCTTTTGCCTGTTTCAAAGTAATTGTGGAAGCCTTTCGATACCTTAACTCCTCTAAATAGTCCAAATATTCCCACTTATGCGGATATACTATCCCATCAATATTATCAAGTGCATCATGCCATAGCTCTCGTGCTTTCGCACTGATTACATCCTGCATTGCTTCAATCTGCTTCTGTTCAAATTCTTCTTTTGTTAAAATCGGTACTGACAGTTCTTCCATGGTCTTAGAATCATAATCCGTTATCTTTTCTTCCATCAAATACTTTGCATAATCAGAGTTCCAATCATCGGAACCGGCATTTGCCATAAAGCACTCAAACCTGATATCCTCACGCTCAAAAGCAAGTTTTCTATTTCTTTTAGACAACTCTGTCTTTCTATTTTGTTCTGCCTTCTCTACTGCTGCTTTTTTCTCTGCTCCAATTCTTGCATTTTCCTTTGCCTCGGCATCAGCCTTAGCCTTTGTCTCTGCAATCCGCATAGCTTCCGCCCTTGCATTTTCTTCTGCAATTCTTTTTGTTTCAGCTATAGCTTTCTCTTTTATTGCAATATCAATACGTTCAATCAGTTCCGCTTTTCCATATCCATCTCCAAGCTTGTTACCACGTATGCCTCGCTTCATGTCCGGCATAGTGAATGTGACTGTTTTCTCTGTTACACGGATATTCCAGCCATAGATATTTATCAGACATTCCACCAATTGTTCAAATGATTTTACTGCCGGAATCAGCTTATCAATCGTATTTCGTATCATATCTCTATTGGAAGTTGCTCCGACACCGTCCTTCGCATTAGATTTCATCAGTCGTTTTTCTACCCAGTAATCATCCCGATGTTTCTTTGTAAGAAGGTCCACCTGTTCATATCCCTGAATCAGACATTTTCTCATTACCCACTTCTTGGCATGGTGCATCATCCTTCCTGTACTTCTGTGCTTGCAGCCCTGCTTCCATTCGCATGGTTTATAATGCCATTTTTCCTGCACTCCTGCATACTTTCTTACTGAGTTCATCACGATATGCACATGCATATTTTTACTGCCATGATGACCATCCGGATGTGCCGCAATCACTGCCTGATGCCCCGGTGCAAAAACAGACAGCCACTCTTTTCCAAATTCAAGTGCTTCCTCCATCGTTATCGTATCTGTCGGATCAAATGATATAATATAATGGTGTGCTTTTACATCCTTCACAGCATTATTTTTACCATAAAATCGGTTTGTCTCAATACATTCTGCTCCAAATGTATCTGCCTCACAGTTAATGCCCTCAATCAGATACTCCCCCCGTTCCATAATCCTGCCCTTTTCATCAAGAACAGGTTCATTTGTGTATTCATCAAACTGGCATGTCAAATATTCCACTGCAGAAGAATAATACCGGTTCTTAATTGGAATGTGCTTTAATATCGCCATTTAATCACCCGCTTTCTTTTCTGCTTGCTG
>CAZLZH010000122.1:0-3989 GCA_964563955.1 uncultured Bacteroides sp.
AGAGAAAAACAAAAGGTATTCTGATTGGAATGATTGCGGCTGTGGTTGCAGCTGTAGCAGGTGTTGTTGCATATAAAGCTACACATTAAAAAGGAATCTGTGAGACAGATTCCTAAATAAGGGAGAAACCCTGACGAAGAATGGAGTTCCAGTTGCTTTTCTGATATAGAAATCGTATAACAATTACCATTTGCTTTTCTTTATCAATAGTGTAAAAGGCTAGGTAATTATTAACTATAATAAAACGAATTTCCCAACTTGCCAGAACGGGGTCATCTACAAGACGAAACTTTTCGGGCATATCTGCCAATGAGTTGATTTGTTCTGTAGCTGCATCAAGCAGATGATCGGCGGCAGTAGGGTTTTTCAGAGTAAATTCGATGTAGTCAGCGGCACGCAGGATATCACGTTCTGCGGTAGCTGTGATGTGAATGATAAAACTCATCTGCGACGTTTGCTCCGAATATCAGCCATTGCTTCTGAGAATGGTCGGGTGTTGCCAAAGGCAATATCATCCATACCTTCTTTGATCTGGCTATATAATTCAAAGCGACTGGTTAATTCTTCGTAGGCTTCAATGCTCATAACAGCAAGATCGCCTTTTCCATTCTTCGTAATAAAAACTGGTTCAGGATAATTGTGACAAAATGTTGAGATTTCGTTGTAGTTATTCCTTAAATCAGCACTTGATTTGATTGCTGGCATAATAAACACCTCCTTATTTGATAACAAAATTATACACAAATTTTGTTATATAGTCAATGGTAATGTGAGAATATTATATGTCAGTTTTTGTAATTGTATTCGATTGACTTCCTTTGGGGAGCAATCCGGGCATCAGCCGGGGTTGTTCCCGGTGTGGTGCGTGAATCCATAAGGAAAGTATTATTGTGTGAGACACAACAATATATCACGTATCTCTTTGACTACTTTTCAGGTGGGAAGACTACTTTTTGACTACTTTTTGGCAATAAATTAGCAAAGAGTATGAAAGAGTGTAAAAGGCTCAAATGCCCGAAAAATAAGGGACTGCAAGGATTTGCAAGAGTAAGAAAAAGAGCCAAAGCTCTTCCCGACAATGAAGAGTTTGGATAAATAAAAAGGCTTGAAATGCTGATAAATACTGCATTTTTTGAAATGTCAGAAAGCTGATAAATAGTATTTTCCCCTAACTTTTCCCTAAATGCGAAAATGTTTAGGGAATTGATAGGGCAGACAAGATATAAAAAATGCAGAAAAGACTACCGGCGATTGCTGATAGTCTTTTTTGTAAAATCTTATAATAAATCCTTTATAATATCAAAATTATCTATAATTTGTTCTGGAGTTAGTTTGACTAGAATAGAGCCTATTTTTGCGTCCATAGCGTCTTGTAGATGCTTGTCATAGACAACAAAACCGGGCGAGAGTGCATAACTCTCACCTGACAATCAATAAATACCGCAGTCAAATAAATTTTCGAAAAGTTTTGCGGTTGCAAATCGCAATGTATATTGACTTTTATAAATATTGCGATATACTATTTCGTAGTTGGAGGTGGTTATCGTGATTTACAGACCAATGTATGTAGATAAAATAATGGCTTATGTGGACACTCCCTTTGTTAAGATACTCACGGGAGTTCGCCGCTGCGGAAAGTCTACTATACTGAAAATGATTATGGAAAAACTGAAAACAGAGCGAGGCGTTCCCGAAGATCGCATTGTAAGCTGCCGTTACGATTCAATGGAATACGAAGATATGACGGCGAAGCAGATGTACGCTCAGTTAAAAGAAATGCTTTCGCCTGACAGCAAAACCTATCTGTTTCTTGATGAAGTTCAGGAAATTAAGGGATGGGAAAAGGTTGTCAATTCGCTCTCATCGGATTTTGATGTTGACTTGTATATAACGGGTTCTAACTCTCGAATGATGTCCTCTGAAATATCGACCTATCTTACCGGAAGATATATCTCTTTTCGGATTTTTACCCTGTCTTTCGGTGAATATCTGATGTTCAGGGAGAAGTATGCCGTTGTCAGCGATCCCAAAACTGAGCTTGCAAATTATGTACGATTGGGCGGATTCCCCGCAACCCATTTGCAGGCATATTCTCAGGACGAGATTTACACAATCGTTCGGGATATTTATAACTCTACGATTTTCTCCGATATAGTGAAACGAAATCAGGTCAGAAAAATCGACCAGTTGGAGCGAGTGGTCAAATACACCTTCAACAATGTTGGTAATACCTTTTCTGCAAAGTCGATTTCGGATTACCTGAAATCAGAACGCAGGGCGCTTGATAACGAAACGGTTTACAGTTATTTAGAAAAAGTGGAAAAGGCATATCTGCTTCACCGTTGCTCCCGATATGATTTGCAGGGAAAGGAAATCCTGAAAACACAGGAAAAATTCTACCTTGCAGATGTTTCCCTGCGATACAGCGTTCTCGGCTATAACGCTGACAGCGTGGCTTCAAGCCTTGAAAACATTGTGTATCTGGAGCTTTGCCGCCGGGGATATACCGTCAATATTGGGAAAACGAGCGACGGAGAGATTGATTTTGTGGCGGTAAGGCAGAATGAAAAAATCTATGTTCAGGTCACGCAGGAAATCAGTTCTGAAAAGACGGAAAAACGGGAGTATGACCGCCTGCTTGAAATACACGATAATTATCCCAAATATGTTCTCACGACAGATGAATTTGCAGGGGGAAATTACGAAGGCATTAAGACAATACACATTGCGGATTTCCTGCTCAGTTCTGAATATTAAAATCAAATACCAGTAAAGACGCTCGCTTTATTTAGCACAAGCGCCGGTTTTATACACCGAAGAAAAGACGGTGCTGCCGGAGCTTGCCGAACTGTATCAGCAGAACAGCGATTTAGCGGGCTGGATTCGTATCGAAGATAAGCTGATAACCCTTTCTATTTGTGAATACTCCCATACAAACGGAAGGCTTATGAGATATTGGGGTACGGTGTGCCGCAGTATTAAAAATGGCAAAAGAAAAACCAGAGGTTTATTCCTCTGGCTCTTTTGCTTTACATATCACGGAAAATCAAGTAATATCATTTTTCCATTACTGGAACAATCATATTCTCAAAGGCATTCCGCATTTTCGGATGACGGATTAGAAAGTGGATAGCAGGCGTTTTGTTTTTGGAAACAATAACCCATTTTCCTTCATGAATATAAATCTGTATATTTCTAAATGCAGGCAAATGATTTTTTACCGCCATATAATTCGTATGCTGCTTTGCATATTCCTCTACCTGCTTTAAATGCTCCTTATAATCATCCCAACTGTAAAAAATATCTTTTTCATAGAACATTCCCGAAAGAGGCATAATGATTGGATATTGCTTAAATTCATCTTCTGTCAGCAAAGGAATTTCTTCCGTAATACTGCTATGCTGTAAAATCTCATTCGCCATTTCCCGCTGCATGGCAGCATAGTGTCTGATTTCAGCCTGTTTCGTATCGGGAATTTTATTGTTCCTTAAAATGCGGTCAATCAAATCATCCGTTGCCGTGTATAACGATAAGGATGAAAGTATAAAATGCCTGTGTCCCTTTGTTTTGGCATCGGTCTGTAAAAATGCATTATAGTCCCATTCACGGTCTTGCCGATAAATTTCCATAAGCGGTGAAGCCTTTGATAAAAGACGTTCTGCACGCTTTTTGTAATAAGCAACTTCCTCTTTGTTTTTTGTCAGATAATATCTTCCCTCACTATGGTATCCGCATATTGCTTCACCCGTTAATGCTACGCTTCCGGAAACTTTTAGGAAATGGGAAAACACATTGTCCTGTGCGTTCTTTAAATAATAGGGAGAAATCTGCCCTGTCATATACATAGGTATCCAGCTTTCCAGACCGAGCATCATATCCTCAAAAGAACGGTCTATATTATGAATCTGATTTAAGTGCAATCCTTTTTTCAGCATCATAGCCATACCGAACATCCATTTTTTCGGAAATTCTTCGTCTTTTGCCATTTC
>CAZLZH010000123.1:0-3978 GCA_964563955.1 uncultured Bacteroides sp.
GTCTCTATGAATATGATGAAGAATTGCATAGAAAATCCATGATAGAGTATGGACGTGAAGAGGGATTTCGGGAGGGGCATCTGTCCGGTCTTACGGAAGGTCATGCCTCTGGTCTTAAAGAAGGACGTACAGCAAAATTAATTTCCCAAACATGCCGTAAACTTGCAAAGGGAAAGGATATTAAGACGATTGCTGATGAGCTGGAAGAGGATGCAAATTTGATAGAAAAAATCTGTAAAATCGCTGAAAGCTTTGCTCCCGATTATGATGAAGATAAGATTTTAGAACAATTACAGGCAATCAATGTTTAAATAAAAAATTGATAAATACTGCTTTTATAATGCAAAAAGAGCATATTCAGCTTTTAGTTGAATATGCTCTTTTCGTTCTCATAAAAAAGTGTTCATTGCTAATGTTGATAAGGATTTATATATATATTAGATTTATGTTTCCGTTACAATTATGGATTTCAAGGAGCAACTAAGCGGAAGCGGTCCCGGATTGAAACCATTATTGTAACGGAAACATTTTTATACACATTTTACTCAGGCAGACTGTTTTGCGCACAAAGAGCTCCATATCCGCTCTCTGCATTTGGACTTTTTACCGTGCCTGGCAATTTAACCGCGCCTGCCTGCAAATATGCTTTGACCCTCTCCCCATATAAAAACGGATCGTTGCTATCTGTAATCCCCCACTGCATCAAAAGTGCAGCGGCAGCAGATACAAACGGCGCGGCGAAGGAGGTTCCGGTGCTTTGACCATAACCTCCTCCAGCCTGTGCTGTCCGGATATTTACACCCGGTGCAGCCAAATCCGGCTTTTGAAGCTCATTTGAAAAAAGTCCTCTGCCCGAAAATGGTGCCACTGTCTGAAGACGGGTATCATATGCACCGACACTTATAACATGCTGTGCAGATGCAGGAATCGTAAAAGTCATATCCTCCGTCGGTTGTTCAAAGAATACATCTGCACTTGTAGATGCAGAAACCGGCAGCCAAGCATTTACGGATAACCGGGTCTGCCTGTTCGGAACAAGCATAAGCTGCCAGCTTCCCGGAGAGATCGGATTTCCGAAAAAAGATATAAACACCTCCTGTTGAACATTGTATGGGGACGGCATTCCAATCTGTAGGGAAATCGTTGTCCCGTACAGAAAAAATTCATAAGTCCGGTTTGTATTTTGTATCGAAAATTCAGGACTCTTCTGCCCGTTTGGCGCTATAAAATAAAAACGGTACAGATTCCCATATGCAGACCAAAGCTGCAAATTAAAGGCCTGTAAGCCATTGCTTACATAGATGCGTGAAATATTTTCCGCAGTACCGAATATTTTCTGATGTCTGCCGGTACTCCCCTCGTTTCCCGTTCCGGTGACAACCGTAATCTTTCCGGTTGCCTGCAATTGATTTATGTAATGTTCTACCTGAGAATTTCCAAGATGATCGCCGTAATTATTGCCATAGCTTAAGTTTATAACGAGAGGAAGATTATTTTGAAGTACATAACGAACGGCATAATCAATTGCGCACAAAAAAGCTGCCGTATCTGGACGGGCTGCGACACCGACCAGCACGGCATCATCAGCCAGCGCACTGATAATACTTGCAACTGCGGTTCCGTGTCCGCTCCTGTCATATGAAAACGATGAATGACCGGTATTCTGTATCGCCTGTATGTCCGCCTCATCATATTCCGTTCCAAAACCATATACAGGTGGTGGATTTCCTGCCTGATTCTGATCCCAGTACGCCACAATTCTGGTTGTACCGTCCTGTTTTTGAAAAGACGGATGCAGAAGGTCAAGCCCCGAATCGATGACTGCGACTACGATTCCGGTTCCCCTCAGCCTTTCTTTATAACTGTTTCGGACAGGGAAACAGGAAATCGTTCTGTCAATCTGAGATACTGCCTGCTCATAGACAAGCTGTCTTGTAATATCAATATAGAGAATCTGCGGGATTGCAGATAGCTGAAATAATTCTTCTTTTGAAACACGGGCAACCGCAAACTGATTGAGCAGAAAGATGATATTCATATCATAATCCTGTACAAGAAACCGGATATCACCGCTGTATCGCATAATTACCGTATAAGTCAGCGGAACCGGCTGCTCAGTGTTTATAAGTAGTTCTAAACCTGTGGAAAACTTTTCGGAATCTGGAAATATCTGCTCCATATAGCTCCTTTTGTCGATTTTTTGATAGACGAATTGTCGAATGAGAAAGAAGTTTTACGAAATCATAATACGAAATGCGACATTGTTTTTCCGAACAATCAGCTATAATACTCAAGAATAAAGAAAGGAGGTGTACATGACCTATATCGTTTATGCCGACGTATTGTTTGGATATCACATGCTGATTCATTTGACACTCTTTTTTATGATTTCCGCAATGCTTTGGCAGACCATAAGAATCACCCGGACGATTCTATGGGCGCTTCTTACGGCTGCTTTATCCACGGGTATCTTTTTGATCACGGTAAACTTAAGTACGGTACTCTATTACTTATTATATGCCATTACATACTTCATTATGACATATTTTTTTACAAAATCCTGCGGTTTTGAAAAACCGATGCTCGTTTGTGTCGGAATTACGGTTTTATGCTGTGTATGGCTAGCAGGCATGATGGAATTGTTCCGAATTGGAAATTCATCGGACTCTGCTTATAAATACGGTATCATTCCCGCATGTATCTGCTCTGTGTTCCTTTGCCGGAGGCTTCGGAAGCTTTTGATTCAAAAAAAGATTCTGAAAAATCATGCTTACGAAATCTGCTTATGCTTTCCGGATATGGAAATCAAAACACAGGGTTTTCTTGATACAGGCAACCGGTTGTATAGTCCTTACACAAACAAACCTGTGATTATTTTAGATTACCGATTGCTCAAAAACTATCTGTCAAAAGACAGCTATCGTGAACTTTTGCAATATCACGAGACCGGAATATTCCCTTATGAGAAGCTAAACGAAACAGGAAAATTAACTTGGTTCCCACTCCCTTATTCCACAATTCGGGACAAATTCGCGTTAATGCCTGCTTGTAATATACAAGAGCTTATCTTCTGTAAAACAGGCATGTCGTACCCTGATGTGACAGCGGGAATCAGCAAAGAACCATTTATGGATAAAGAACAATACAGGGTTTTACTTCATGAAGGTTTAAATCCAAAAAGAGAGGAGAATTCAAATGATTAGTATAGTCAGCAACAACATGCTTCGATTTAACATTAAAAGCATCGCAAATTATCTGTTATTTCCAAAAAACGAAGTGCATTACATCGGAGGCGCAGAAATTCTACCGCCGCCACTTTCCATGGATGAGGAGGCTTATTTATTATCCCGGATGGAAGAAAATGAGGAAAATGACGCCAGACAGACCTTGATTGAGCACAATCTTCGCCTGGTCGTCTACATTGCCAAAAAGTTTGACAACACGGGAATCGGTGTCGAGGATCTTATCTCAATTGGCACGATTGGTTTAATCAAAGCAATCAACACGTTCAAATCCGACAAAAATATTAAGCTCGCTACATATGCAAGCCGTTGTATCGAAAATGAGATTTTGATGCATCTTCGCAGAAATTCCCGTATCAAGACAGAGGTATCTATCGATGAACCACTGAATGTCGATTGGGATGGAAATGAACTGCTTCTGTCCGATATTCTCGGAACGGAGGAGGATGTTGTATACAAGGATATCGAGGATGAAGTTGATCTGAGCCTTTTAGAGCAGGCTATGGAGATATTAAGTGACCGTGAACGGACAATTATTGAGCTTCGCTACGGTATCGGTCATGACGATGAGGAGATGACACAAAAGGAAGTTGCGGATTTGCTTGGCATTTCCCAGTCGTATATTTCAAGGCTTGAAAAAAAGATTATCCGCCGTCTCCGAAAAGAAATGGTCCGGTTAAGTTAATAAAAAAATCCCTCTGGTCTCCAGAGGGATTTTTCATGCCGGTGATGGGAC
>CAZLZH010000124.1:0-3941 GCA_964563955.1 uncultured Bacteroides sp.
ATACATCTCTGAAGATACCACTCATACGGAATTTATCCTGGTCTTCTAAATAAGAGCCATCACACCACTTCATAACAAGAACTGCTATCTTGTTATTTCCTTCTTTGATTAACTCTGAAACATCAAATTCACTTGTTGCATGAGGAACCTGACTATATCCCACATACTTTCCATTCAACCATACATAAAAGCAGCTATCTACACCTTCGAAGTTAAGATATGTTTTTGGAGCTTTTTCAGATTTTTCATATTCAAACTCATAAACATATTCCCCACAAGGAATATCCTGTGGCACAAAAGGTGGATCAAAAGGGAATGGATATTTGATATTTGTGTACTGATGATTATCATATCCATCCATCTGCCATACACCCGGAACCTTTGTATCAGAAAAGCCTTCTGTACTAAATTCCTCTTCATAAAAAGCTTCTGTTACATCGTAAATACTTTCAAAATACTTAAACTTCCAAGTTCCATTCAAGAACTGAATTCTGTCCGAATTTTCCCTCTGTTCTACCAGATCATCCATTCTCTTCGATGCAGGAATGTAATATGCTCTTGTTGGCATAGTGTTTTCATGTAGTATCGAAAGATTCTCATAATATCTTGGCACTAACATCTTGTAACCTCCTTTAAGACATACACGTTTTTTCATGCTTCTTCCCATTTCAGTTTCAACTAACTGATACCTTCTTCTTTTATCTCCGTCCCAATTTCTAATGTTATTATATGAATTTTGGCCGTTTAAGTCTATAAACTCAATTAGACAAAACATGCACAAAATGATACAATATATAAAAATTCAGCAAAGGAGTGTTTATATGTATATTAATTCTGGTTATTACAATAACTCACACCAAGATTTCAAAGATAAATCAAAACCCCTTATTGTAGGCAGTTGTGGCAACTATAGAGTTTCTCTACATCCTAAAATGCCTACTTACCGTCCAAGAGGCAGGGTTGATTACCAAATAATATATATTGCTTCAGGAAAAGCGTATTTTCACTTTGATAATGCAGAAAATGAGACTGTCGTATCCGCTGGAAACATGGTTCTCTATAGACCAAAGGAATTTCAAAAGTACGAGTACTATGGTGAAGATAAAACAGAAGTATTTTGGATTCATTTTACCGGAAGTGATGTAAAGATGATTTTAAGAAAATATGGTATAAAAGACGATATGAGAACATTCTTTGTCGGCTCTTCAATAGAGTATGAAAGAATTTTCAAAAAGACTATATCTGAACTACAACGCTGTCAGACTGACTACGAAGAATTAATCGCTATGCTTCTCCGTCAACTTCTTATTGCCATTAACAGACAATTATCAAAAGAACGAATTCTGAAAAACGAGTATCTTGATAACGAGATGGAATTGGCTACACAATACTTTAACGATAATTACAATACTGAAATAAACATTGAAGAATATGCGCTTTCACGAGGTATGAGTATAAGCTGGTTCATTAGAAACTTTAAAGAATATACCGGCACAACACCTATGCAGTATATTGTATCAACCAGAGTGACCAATGCTCAAACTCTTTTAGAAACAACCACTTATTCTGTAACTGAAATTGGAAGAATTGTTGGATATGATAACCCACTGTACTTCAGTCGCATATTTCATAAACAAAAAGGAATCTCCCCTAGCAATTACAGAAAACAACTTGATAACGAATAATAAGCAAGCGACGGGAAACCAATCCCGGCGCTTGCTTTATTCTTTATACTTCCACCATCGTTCCACTCTTAAATTCAACTGTAAATGCTCCATTCTCATGCACCGTTATCTGTTCAATGAGCCTTCTGACCAGACCATCATCAAACTCTTCAAACTCGGTGGTCTGCTCATGAAGGAAGTCAATGAGTTCTGCTTTCTTTTCCTGTCTGCCCTTATCTTCAGCAAGGGTTACAAGAATCTTCTGCTTTTCTTCATTAAGCCTATCGGATTCGTTTACTAAATCATCGTACTCTTCTGATGAGGTGGCTTTGTCTACAAGTTCAAGCTGTACCGCTTTTATTTTCTCGTCAAGTTCTGCAAGTTCCTCATCTGCACAAATAACCGTCTGTTCAAGAATGGTTTCAGGGTTCTCAATGACCGTGCTTTTCTGCCCCACCACCTTGTTGATTGCTTTCATGACTGCTGCCTGCAGGTCTGCTTCCAAAACAGTAGGTGCATCACATTCGCCGGGACCATGTTCCACCCTGGTGCAGCATCTCCATACCGTGTATTTCTTACCCCTGTTGTTCCATGCGATTCTTCGATAAACATCTCCGCATTTTTCGCAGGTGCAGAGGCTTGAAAGGGCATACTTGCTACTGTAGATGCGTTTCTTCTTTCCATCCTCGCCACTTCGAAGATTGGCTCTTCGCACCATTTCTTCCTGTACCCTCATGTAAAGGTCTCTTGGAATAATGGCATCGTGGCTACCTTCCACATAATACTGTGGTGCAAGACCATTGTTGATTTCCCTTTTCTTTTCAAGCAGGTTCGTGGTAATGGTCTTTTGAAGAAGGGCATCACCAATGTACTTCTCATTTGATAAAATCTTATGAATGGTGCTTGGAATCCATTTCTTTTTTCCTGCCCCAGTAAGTATTCCGTCTGCCATAAGGCCGTTACAAATATCCCTATAACTTGCCCCTTCAAGGTACTCTCTGTATATCCTTTTAATGACTGCTGCCTCAGTAGTGGTTTCGTTCAGTGTTTTAATGGTCATATTCAGTTGTGAAATCAGACATTTAAGTTCTGAAAGCTGGATATCTTTACTGCTTTTTGCCATGCTTTTGCTCCTTGTTTTACTATAAACATTATACCACAAAAACGTCAAAAAAGCTAGTAAAACCAACGGTTTTAAGCGGTTCGAAGAGCCTTCGGCTGCTCGATTTCAAGGCCCGACATCAGCCAGTCGAACTGCTGCCAGGTAATCGGTTTTATTTCGGAACTGTTACGTGGCCACCGGTACTTCCCATGGACCACATCGAGTCTTTTATACAAGAGAACATAACCATCCGGTTCACGTAAAAGCACTTTTATCCTGTCGCATCTTTTGCCACAGAAAAGATAGATGGCATGACTGTCAGGTTCTGTCTGCAGCTGATTCAGTATAATGGCACATAACCCGTCGATTGACTTACGCATATCGGTGTATCCGGTCACGATATAAATGTTATCTGCAAGGGAGATATCACCAAGCACGGCTGACACCTCCCAGATACTGCATGGCACTTTGAACCAGTTGCTGATCAGCACCATTAAAAAGCCGAAGTGTTACGTTACCAACAATCAGCTCTGCTGCAACATCCGTGTTCCTGCCCATGGGTAGAGGGCAAGCGCTTTGCTCTATTACAGGACTGGATACCTCCTGTTCTACCACATCCAGTTTAACTACTTCCTGAACAACAGTAGTTCCAACAGATTTGCTCTGTGAATCCGGAAAAGTATAGCCTCTTTTACGAAGCTTGCTGACCCAGTTATAAAAAGTGCCGGGATTGATATCCCGTTGTCTGCACCATTGATAATCGGAGAGACCGCTTTGACGGCACTCCATGATGAGTTTAATCTGCTCATCTTTTCTGACGAATTTTCGTTCCATAATGATTGGCTCCTTTAATATAGAGTAAAACACTTGCGTCTAACCTGTGTTTCCTACCAATCATTATAGATAATCTAGCGTCCGTAGGGAATCCACCCTAAAATAAAGCGCTTACCTTTCATCTACTACCTCATTTTCTATTATACTCACAAGGTGTACCAAAATACGGACTCATACCCATTAACCATAGTGTTTCCACAACCTATGCCTTTAACCATAGTGTTTCTACAACCTACCCCTTTAACAATAGTGTATTCACAACCTACCCCTATATCAAAAGTGTAGCCCGGAATTTTTTCGGGTTGTTGTCACCCTACCCGATTTTCCTTTCTTTGAATTCT
>CAZLZH010000125.1:0-3519 GCA_964563955.1 uncultured Bacteroides sp.
CCCATGAATCTGTCAAATGTCAAAACCGGATCACAAATATCCAAAAAATCTGAAAGAAACAGTGGCAAAGTTGCTTGTTTTGGATTAGAATAAGTTGTGGTTTTATTTATCATTGCAGTTAAATTTTACCACAAAAAGAGGATCCTTGACGCACGAATGTGTATCAAAAGATCCTCTTTTTTCATTAGGAACTTATTTCACAGCCCCATTATTACCTCTTTGCGAAGTCAGGTTTTACCAACGGGTGTATTGAAAAAGATACAACACAAGCCCCAAAACTCCAATCAATGTAAAAAGAACACCAAAGATAATATAATTTTTGACTGCAGCCGAACCCGGTCTGTAAATCTCCTGTGGATTATCCGGATTAATCATAATCTTATATTGTTCACCCTCAACAAAAGGCTCCATCAAGGTTGAATAATTGTTTTCCGCAACCGTATAAGCTTCCCCACAATATGTAAACTCCCATTCCGGCGCATACACCATTGCTTTATGATAAGGGTGTGTCGTGTGAAGAATCTCCCTGTGGATTCTCTCGTTCACTTTATTGCAGACCGCCGTGATTTCCAATGTACATATTTTGCTCAAATACACATTTTCCATCGCATGATAATACACAATAAAAAATCCGCCGTATACAAATACGGAAAGCGCAGCAATTATCAAATACTTGTCAGCAGGAACCGGCATCGTGTACTCCGGATTTGATTTTGCGCGGTAAAGCATACTGGCTAAAATGGTAACAATGATGCCATATATCGGTACCCCAAGCAACGGAACATTTCGAATATTTATCATACCTGTCCCTGCGCAAAAGATACCAAAATAAATAAGCGCAGTACCAAGAACAATTACCCCGCACCATACATCTGCACGGAACGCAACTGCTAAAGCAAACATGTAACCGAAAAATAGAACAACCGTTACAATTTGAATAATTTTTTTAATCGTCTCTTTCATTCTCTGTCCCCTTATGATTTTTTTCTAAATTTTTTGGCAATCTTATTGAACAGATAAAACAAACTCAAATCCAGCAAAATATCTATCACGATAAGTTTTTTGCCAAATGGTGTAATTCGGTTATCATCATCAAGAATCACTTTTTCATCGACGATATCATGCCCCTCTGTTCCAACTAATTTCAGCATAACCATTCCTCCTTAATATGAAGAAGCGCCCGACAATGCAGACGCTTCTAAAAAATCAGTTCCTATTTCAGTCCATGAACTCGACCTCTCCGCTGCCTATACGATAGAACGCACCGCGTACCTCAAGGTCACTATCCTTGGTGCAGAGACTATCCTTAATAACCGAAACTGCCCTTTCAACATTCAGACAGCAAGCGCGGTACTCGTCCTTCTCCTCACCAATTGCCATACGAATCTCATCTGTTATGGTCTTAACGAAGCCATCGGCTCCTCCCTGCAATGCAGCACCTACTGCACCGCAATGCTCATGTCCGAGCACTACTACAAGCTTGCAGCCAAGATGTCCCGCAGCATATTCAACACTGCCAAGCTGATGTCTGTCCATAACATTTCCTGCTACACGAATAACGAACAATTCCCCGATACCCGCTGAAAAAATGCTCTCTGGTATAACTCTGGAGTCTGAGCAAGTAACAACAATCGCATAAGGACTCTGTCCTTCGTCGCAGGTTTTCTGCCTGATTGCAGGCGAAATGTCGCCAGGGTTCGACTTGGCGGTCAGATAACGGCTGTTTCCGTCCTTTAATTTCTGCAAAGCCTCTGACGCGGATAAATTTTCTTTATGCATATTCTCCTCCATTTCTGCTTATGTAGCAAAGCTTTGTGATAAGATTACTATATCTTATACTCCGCCAATCTGCAAGGAAATTTTAACAACGGGTAAAGTAAATTTACAACTTTCTTAAAATAATCCAAAACCCATTTTTATTTGCCCCATAACGTTTTATAATTTTTTTCTCAACTAATGAAGCCAACGCTCTCTTTACGGTTGCATCCGAGCATCCTATTTCTTTAGCTAAAGCAGCTCTTGTCATACCGGAATTCACAGACAGATTTCTGTAAACAGCTAATTCTTTTTCTGTTAGCTCTAGGTCATTTATTGGGTCATTTATTGGGTCATTTTTCTTTGTTGGTGCAAATACACCATGAATATGCATACTTCGATTATGCAATTCATTTTTCTCATCCAACAATAAATTTTTTAAAAACAATTCCAGATATTCCGTAGTTTCATGAATTCCATTCTTAAAGTCATTATAATTTACCCGCACCAATGAATTTCTAAAATACCATGCATTCTCTGCGAATATATCGTTTGTTACATCAAAACCTAAGGTTCTAAGATATTTTATGAAAAAAACCGCTGTAGTCCTTGTATTCCCTTCTCCGAATATGTGAATTTGCCATAACCTCGACACAAAATCTGCCAAATGATGAATAATCTGTTCCATAGACAAATTCTTGTAGTTAAACTTTTTCTCTTCAGAGAAATCGTAATCCAATGTTGTGCGCAGTTCGGATGCGCTTCCATAAACAACGGTTGCACCATTTAACACCCATTCCTTTTTTGTGATATTATAATCGCGCATTTTTCCTGCATGCTTATATATACCGGTAAATAATTTCTTGTGAATGGAAATATATTCATTTGGTGTAAAACTAAATGCTTGTTCCGATAATATTTTTGCTATTCTTACTGCAACCTTATCCGCTTCTTCCGTGCGATCTTCTAAATCTGACTTGGGGTTTTCTTTATAATAACTATTCAAAAGTTCCTGTGCTTCGTCGATAGATATAGAACCTTCAATGTTCTTAATTGCTGTATCAATTAAATAATCTGAAGGCTTCAATCCATCAACTGCCTGCAAACCGATTGCTGTATGCCACGCATAACCTTTGTAACGTTTATCTGGCTCCGATTGTATTATATATTCTTTAAAAGGATCTTTTTCCAACATTCATCTCTCCTTCACACAAAACTGACATCCTCTTTCTTGTTTTGTTGCAGATACTATACTCATTTTATCACTCCTTAATTTGTAATATAAAAGCAGTATAACAATGAGTTCTTACAGAATTATTACAGAATATTTTAAGATTTAACCCGAATAATTATTTCTTCTCTCTTACATAACGTTTATTCGACTCCTCATAAAGCTCTATTCCCTCAACATTTTCGATAAACTTTGACAGACGTGAATATCCCAAATCTTTATATCGAAATTCCGGAAACCGATTATGAATTTCATTGCCCAGCATATCTAAAGCTACACCTTTTTTCGCTTTTTCTCTTATAAAATTACAAACCCGCTTTTCAATATTGTTATTGTTATTTCTAACAATATACATACTGTTTCCTTCTTGTTCCGTTTCAAACTTTGTGCCATCCTCGATAAATTTTCTAAAAAGTGTATATCCATAATTTCTTTCATCAAAATCAGGAAATTCACGTTGCAGCTGACTTTTTGTGGAACCTAAATTGGCTCTTTCTCCCTTATTTTCTGCTTCGATAACCAAAGAATTAATA
>CAZLZH010000126.1:0-3516 GCA_964563955.1 uncultured Bacteroides sp.
AATATCTTTCATCAATATATCCATTTGAATACAAAAGTTTTAAAAATTCATTTCCTTTTGAGAATGAATCGAACTTTGGAATTTCAATCTCTCCAACTGTAGTTTCCAATTTTAGAGTATCATCGTTCTCCTCCGTATATACCACCGGAGCCAGTATTGAATCAGCTATAAAAACAGGTATCCCTACAGAATCTCCAAATTCTTCATCACAGTTATCAAAAAACGCAGAAAACATTATAAGAATATAATTTGCTTTTGCTGACACAACTGAAATAGGATTAATATCGAATCCAACAATATTTTGTGTAATATTTACAATATCAGCTTTCGTTAAAACGCCTCCTTTTTGATTGATAATACGCTTAATTGCCTGCGTCAAAAAAGGACCTGATCCTGCGGTTGGATCAATCAAAGTTTTACTAATGTCGCCTGCATATCCTGCCATATCAAGAGCATGCTCTACGATCCAATCCGGTGAAAAATACTCCCCCATCAAATGTCGCATTTCCTGTGGGATTAACCCCATATACACTTCCTGTAAAATATCCTGTACATTTTCAGGTCTCAAGACAAATGTACTTAAATCAAACTTATTAACAACTGTCAGTGTTTCGTTAACAAGTTTTACATCAAAACTTGATTCGGGATCATTTATATTAGCTGTAAATGTAAACCACTCTAAAAAATGAGATTCAAAGAAATTATTTACCAATTTACAACTATCATCTGTATTACCGTCAAAGAGTCTATTAATTTCATCCTTGGAGAGTTCCTGTTGTGTAGTAAACATTGGATCTACTAACTGCGCCAAGAAAGAATAAACTAATAACTTCAGAAAAATATTGAAAAAAGTTTGCATCGAAAAAAGATATCTTTTACTATCAATTTCGTGAATATCACTAATTCCATACATATCTCTTATCTTTGAAGACACCTCTGTAAAATCTGTTGCATCTTCATCATCACCGTACATTACTCCAAATACGCGGTTCCACTCATCATATAAAGTTTTAACTCTATTATTAAATGTGTCCTTAGTTGTATCCAGATTTTCACCGAGACTATTATAAATTTTTAATATACTTCCCCGCACATAATCACTTTTAGGATTTATTACAGCACATAACATCTGCTTCGAAAGCGAAATCTTATCTGTCTGCTTCAAAAGCAAAGCAAGCCTTTTAATTCCCTTTGAGAAATCTTTCACCTCATATACAAATTCGATATTTACAGCCTCATTTATATCTATCTTTACTTTACTCGTATCAAGTAATGTTTTTTGAGTAGACGGAATAAATCTTGCAAAAATAAATTGTTTTCCATCAAATCCAACACCAATACCCGATAAAATCTTTTTTATAATGACATCCATCTTATCATTGACACTTATACCCGCATTGCTTAAAATATAATCATGCAGACCATGATCTGCATGATCTCTTCCGTACACCGCTTCCTTTATTCCTGAAGTTTTATCAAAATACCCTTCTTTTTTAAATTCAAACGAAATATTCTGGAAAGTTGCATCCGTTCTTCCGCCTGCTTTCAAAACATCCTCACTGCGATATTGTCCAGCCATCTCAGGGTTCAATTCTTCTAATAATGGCTTTATTATGTCCGAATGAAAATGAATCTTTATATCATCTTCATTATTAAATGTATTCTTTTTAAATTTAGCTTCTATCTCTCTTAAGTTCATAATACACCTCCAGTATTTTCTTTATTATACATACAAAAAAGTCATTGGTCAATAATGTTTTTTACTGTTTTTTCTGGATTTTATACCCCAAAAAAGTTATTGGTCAATAGAAAGGAGAACTTATCGAAAATAGAGCAGTATTAAAAAACATGTCAGACGCAATATTAAAAACCATTCCAAATTGCTCTGACATAACTATGATTAAACACATATCAAATAATAAATTTTCTTATACTACCAACACAGGTATCACACATTACTATCTTGTCTTCAAATCATATAAAGCCTATAAAATAGGCATTACGGATATCCCACACAAATTAATCAAATCAAATAGTTTTTACATTGTAAAAATAGAACCAAACAAAGAAATGTAATTTTCAGCAGACTTGTTGCTAACCATTAAATACCTAATTTTACAATTCACTTAATATTGCAAAATTAGGTTGATTTCATTTAAATTCAACGTGGACCTCAATATAGCTACTACTAAAATCCCACAAGGAAGAGGTGCTTTCGCCCCTCTTCCGTTTGCTTAATTTTCTACCTACTCATTCCAGCCACCTTCTGCTGTACTCACTCACCGATGCTCCGCAAGAAGTGTTCCAGCATATTCATTCCGTTGATGGTAAACTGCCTCATAAAATCATATGCTTTATTAAGCTTCTCCTTAAGCGTCCGGTTCTCAGCTTTCAATTCCTGATTCTCTTGCTTCAGACACTCATTTTCATATTTAAGGTCCAGCATCTTTTCAAAGTATGCCTTCTCCCGTTCACCGGAATTAGTATTCTTAAAGTATTCAATGAGTTCTTCTGCAAACTGTGCTTTCTGAATCGTCTCATCCACATCTTCCTTGATAAGCGACAGCTTCCGCTCCTGCTCTCTGACTTCACTCTTTTTATCCGTCAGGTCCTGCTTCACTTCATTCAGCTCCACATTCTTATCCGAAATCCTAACTGTCAACTGCCGCTCTGCTTCGACTCCCTTATCCAGTGACTCCAGTATTGCCTCCATCTGCTCCGCCTGTGCCTGAATGGTAGCCTGCCCGGCTGTAACCTTATCCTTTATATCCTCAAGTTTCCGTTCCTCTTCCTTCGCCATCTCTGCTGCCTTTTCCCTGCGGTAGTCCGACAAGGTAAGATTTCCTCTCGGATTGGAGCCTTTGTAAAAACGCTCCCAACCAAACTCTTTTAGCATCATCTCCTGAAGCACCACTTTCTGGGTTTCCACCCAATCGGCGCCACCGTAACGGTCACGCTTCATCTGCGGCTTCAGCCTTCCATCCTCATCTTTCTGCCAGACCAACTCGCCACTCTCGGTCACTGCCTGCTTCATGGTGGTGGGATAACCCAAATCCTTGAAAGTCTGTGCAAAAGCATTCTGGACCGGTGCTCCTTTTGAGGAGTTGGTTGTGTATGGAATATAGGTCATGTGAATGTGGGGAGAATTTTCATCCCCGTGATAAACCATGTGGTGGACAATCAGCCCTGCCTCAAATGGCGGCTTCCAATTCGGATCATTCAGCTCCTTCTCCGTTACCACACATACCTCCGGCAATTCCAACAGATACTTTGCAAATTCATCCAGCAGATCCTGTGCCCGGTTCGCATCCTCCGGCGTATACACGAAACCCGTGTCCCGCATATCCCCTATCTGCCAGATAATCTCGTAGCAAAGGTGCTTCTGCTTATCCTGCTCAATCTTCTCATAATAGGTCGGTGGAAATTTTTTTCCACGCCCTTTCTTGATTTCCCTTTCCCTCTGTCAATGACGGTGATAAAATGTAAGAAAAAGGCGTTTAAATTTTGTAAGTTTTT
>CAZLZH010000127.1:0-3515 GCA_964563955.1 uncultured Bacteroides sp.
TACAGGAAAAATATGATTTGCGGAAAAAACTTCGCATGACGGATATTATGCGTGGAAAATTTTTTCAGGATATTTCAAAAAAAGGAGAGGTATACCGCTGTTATCGTTTTAACGAAAGAGTACAATTAATCAGTTGTTATAATTTTAATAAATATGTTTTGACAGAAGAAAAATATATGTGGTTTTTTATTGCGGTTTTGGATGATGAGCCGATTGGTCTGATTTATGTTCATGAGTTGGCCTATGATCAAATTTGCAAATTCTGGCCATGCAAGAAATATAACGACTGGGATGAAAAGAGGGTATGTGGGATTATAAATGCAATATGGGGTATGAAATGGAAATTTGAATGTCTTGATGATGACGAACAGAAATCATGGGAGCAAAGCTACCAACAGAAACTTTTCATAGAACATCTAAAGTTCGAGGATGATTTTCTGGCATACCTGTGGAGAAATATGGGTGTTTCCATGACAGAACAACAGCTACAGGAGTATACAAGCACAATCTTTAACAACTGTGGATGTTATACAGATAAACAGAAGGAATCAATCGCAAAGGAGATTGTTTTCTATATCATACCGCAATATTTGTCGAATGTGTGGGAAGAAGCGGAAGATCAGATTAGGAAATTGTGCCGTTTTGTTATGGAGGAATACAAAATTGTCTGGCATGATCACGTCTCGATAAAACAGGCACAGCTCCGGTTAAAGCAATTGTTTTTGATTGATACAGTTGAAAAAGCAAAGGAATACTATATTGCAAATGGGTGCTCAATGGAGCGATACAGAAATTGCTGCGAGGATGCAGATTACGAGGAGATCATGGATTCGTTTGAGCAGTGGAGTCATGCGATTCAGGAGGAGCAGTGGAGAAAGGAAGCGCTGGAATGGTGCTTTCATGCACGGGATGTCTATAAGGACTGGAATGTCGAGCGGATGATAGAATTGCTTAGTCATCTGCATGTGGATGTTGCAATGCTGGAAAGATTCAAATCGTACATAATAGAAAATCTGCATGACATTTATGTATGGGATGTTCTGAGCCTTCACATACAGATGCTGATACCGGATTACGGTTATAACAGGGAACTACAGAGGCTATGGGAAGAGTGCTGCAAGGCACTAAGAGGCTTTGAATACAAGAAACTGGATATGGAGGAAAAGGAAAGATTCCGGAAAATTCTGAATTCGTCGAGCTTTTTATATGAGGAATATCAGAATGTTAATTGTGAAAAAAATATAATTATATTACAGGATTCCACACGACTAATACCACCGAGAGATCCGGAGGCTCCAAGATGGGAATGGTGGCCGGACAGATATGATCCAGATAGAATAACCTTTATTGGAGAAGAAGGACTGATTGGAAGGATGGAGGTGTCGGATTTCAATGTTATATGGAATGTGATAGAGGGCGATGAGACGAGGCTTGTTGACCTTTATACGGAATATGTCAGAAATCTTGAAATGATTCCACCAGAAAGAGAGATTCGGTATGCAACAAAGGAAGAAGCAGAAGGCTGGGAGAAGAAAGCAGAGAGGTATTCTATCGACAGAGCAGCTTTTTTAGGATATACGGAATGGTGGATGGGTACGAAGAAGGAAATAACTCCTTCTCTTATGAGAGAAGTCATGCGGGAGATTAAAGCTGAAGACAAATATTATGTTAGTCAGATGCTCAGTCTTGTTTTTTATGTATTGCCGAATATAGAACGGAATCCGGAATTGTGGACACGGGAGGATATGATAAGCATAAACGAATATTTAAGTAGAACATTACAGGGTTTCACAGGAGAAGAGGTCATGACAAAAGATTATACACCAGAGGCACTGATTGCAGCATACCGACCATATTGTTTGGGAAACAGAGTGGAGGTTGCAAAAAAAATATATAAACGCTTTAATTGCAAAAAAAGGAGATGTTTAGGCAACCACGGGTCTTATTTATATTATGATGAATTATGGGATTCGTACAATCAATTTGATATTTCCGAATACGAAAGAGTATGGATGCAGGAGAAATTTGCTCTTGAAAAAGAAAACATATACAAATTTGCAAGTCGATTTTTACAGTCAGCCTGCGGTGTATTGGATTTGTTGGAGAAAATTGGCACTTATGAGAATTACAAATGGTTTATGGAAGTAATAGAAAAATATGAAGATCATGAATATATCCTTTATCGTCTAGAGCGGATGTATCCCAATATAGAAGACGAAGATGTTAGAAAATTGGTACAGGATCTTTGCGAGCAGTTGCGAACAGAGAAAAAGAGAGGAGAATAAAAGGATGAGTGATACATCAAATGAGAAGGTACAAAGCTTAGATAGCGATACATCAAATGAAAAGGTGCAAAGTTTGGATGTTGATTCGATAATAGAAAATTATACAAAGGTGGCAAACGATACAGAGATAGGCGAGCAATCTATGGAGTCAATCATTAAATGGATAGAAAATTATGAGTTTCAGGAAGGAGATATGAAAGAGGCAATTTCTTCGTTTACAGAGGCGTTGGAAAAAAGAATATCAAAATTAGATTGCTTAGATTCAAACGGCAGAACGATTATACCTTATATGGGTACAGAAAACGGAGTTGGAGCATGGCAATATGCTGCGGCAATAAGCGGTAGCAATGAAGGTCTTGTTTATATTAGTGATTTGGAAATCGGAAAGACATTAAATGATTTGCCGGATGTGGTTAGAAAGAAATTATACACTGTTATAAAAGATACTAAAAGTGCAGATAAATTTACAGATGAAATTTTTAATGGTGCTGATTTAGATGGAACCGTGTATGCAAAAGATGTGGTTTCTGTGAATGATTATGTTTCTGCAATCGTTATGGATAAAAATATCTCTGCAACGCAGACGGATTTATTTGTATGCATTTTAGAGTCTAAGTATGGGATGTGCGAGTGAAGCGATGATGCTGATAGGAGGATTGAATCCTATTGTAGGTATGTTGTTTGTTACATGTATGGGAATTTACGGCTCTATAATTGGAGAAGCTGTTAGCGATATTGTAGATGAGGTGTATGATTGGTTTGAAAGAGCCGGGGCATATATTTTCCCATCAGATCCACTGATACTTGATTTAGATGGAGACGGCGTTGAAACTGTTTCCGTAAAGGACGGCGTTTATTTTGATTTTGATGGGAATAACTTTGCCGAAAAGACAGGATGGGTAGGAAAAGATGACGGCTTGCTTGTTAGAGACGTGAATAAAAATGGAAATATTGACAATGGTCAGGAGCTATTCGGTGATTATACTTATCAGAATGGATTTGAAGCTTTAAAAAGCTTTGATACAAATGGTAATAATAAGATTGATAATCAGGATCAAATCTTTTCAGAATTGCGGGTATGGAAGGATGTTAATCAGAATGGACAAGTGGACGAGGGAGAACTGTTTAATCTTGAAGATTTGGGAATTGCCGGTTTTGATTTAAATTATGAAAATATCAACAAACGGGATATAAATGGTAATTCCCATACGCAAACAGGTGCATATATCA
>CAZLZH010000128.1:0-3511 GCA_964563955.1 uncultured Bacteroides sp.
ACATTAAAGTTTCTCCTTTTCGAAGTCTGAGCCAATTATTATTTTGAACACACAAAAACGAGTCTTTTTTGCATACGCAAAAATAGACTCGCTAAATAGACCCTTATTTCTTTTCCAAAAGGAAAACAAAGGAAATGCCTCTTGCGATAATCCAACTTAAGCGTACACAAAAATAAACCTATTTTCTACAGGCTCAATAACTATATGTGTCTTACTTAAATTAAATTATCTATTAATCATTTCCTCACCTTACACGAAATGTGCCATCCTTTTTTCTAATGATAATACTATCATACTGTATTTTTTGTGTCAACACATTCCACCTTATAGAAGCGCAAATTCAAATTTTCATGTGTTCGACAAACTGGAAGTTTATTGGTTACTCCCAATCAAAATTTTCTTTTCCGGCACCGACTTCAAAATGGTATTTACCGATACCGAGGTCAATACCCGAGAAGTGGCCTTCACCTGCGGTGATGGTTACTTTGCTCCCGTCACCCTTGACCATGTAAGGCTGCTTATTAAGTGCCGTAGGAGCATATAGAAGCGCATCCACGCCATCAACAAACCATTGAGGTGATGTTCCGTTGTACTGGCTGATTTCCGCTGCGGTTTTGGATTTATGCTGTACACCCTGGGTCTGACCATAACCGATAGCAATAACACCGTTGATTCGGACGTCTTTGCATTCAAGATGTTTCAAGGCACCTTTTCCGTTGAACATACCTCCGCACCACCATGTATTCAAACCGAGAGTCTGAGCATACAGGCAAAGGTCCGCGCCACAATAGCCCAATTTCTCATCCAAGTCAGAGTTTTCCTTTCCCGCAAGAACGATATAGCTGTGGACGGTCTTAGTCAGTAGCATCTTTGCCATGCCACCGATACCATCGGAGTTGCCTATAACCAGTTTCATGTTCAGTCCGTGAGTGGTGTTGTTTTCTGCGATTCTGGCATTCAGCAGTTCCACCAGATTGGAAGGAATGGGTTTATCAGTATATTTACGAACCATGTGCCTTTGTTTGATTGCTTCTTTTATTGTCATAGTGACCTCCTAATCTTCGTATGATACTTCAATGGCATCATTTATTTCACTAATAAGTTGAACAGCAACTTCAATTATCTAAAAACTTTTTGATACATACATTTACAAACTCTGGATTATCCACATTAGAATTATGTGCTGCATTTGGAATCCAAATTATATCGCTCCCCGTTCTTCTTGACCATGCTTTGTTGTATTGCTTTACTTTTCCTGTATTGTCCTTTTCTCCTACTAATAAAAGTACAGGACACTCAATCTTAAGCTCACAGTTATCTTCGAGAAATCCCGCATAGCCTATTCCCATCAAATGACAAATCTCTTTCTTTCCATATGGCACTAACATGGAAATCATGTTAGCATAGCCAGCTTGCGTAACTGTATTTTGCTTTGCGATCGCCTGCTTTATAGTCTTTAGCGAAAATAAAGAAGCCATCCATTCTACCTGCTTTAGCCAAAAAACATCAGATTTAGAATAATATTCCTCTCCATATGGTGTGCTGTCTATCGAAACAAAAGCCGTTACAAGTTCCGGAAATCTTTTAATTACAGCCTGTGTTATAAAGCCGCCCATTGACTGTCCTACAAAAACCGCATCGGATATATTCTCTGCACCCAAAATCTGCTTTATTGCTTTTGCTGCTTTGTCATAATCAAATTGCTGAAATGGTCTGGACTTTCCATGTGCAGGAGCATCCCATAATAGGATATTATAGTCTTTTACAAAATAATCTACTTGTTCTTCAAACATGGTATGGTCTCCTGTCATGCCATGCAGAAAGAATAATGTCTTTTTATCTTAATGCATTTGAAATCCAATAGAACACTTTTCCCGATTTTGTATCAATGTATCTTTCCTGCATATACTTACTTTCTAATCAATCAAACCATATTCTTTATACTTTTCCAACATCATTTTATATAGCATGCGATTACCAAAATATTGTCGGTAAGTTGCACTTTTTTCTTTTCCGGCTGATTTCAACCGTTCCATTTCCATTTCTTCATACTCAACCTGCTTTTTTAAATCAGCAAGCATTGCTTCAAATGCATCCAATCTATCCATGCTCTTTACTCCTTTGAAAATAATAACTATTTATTCCATTTCATCTCTCTTCGATAACTACATCGATAACATCCCCAAAGGATTTTCCAATCTGCTTTCGGATTGCTTTAGTGATTCCGATGATATAATCCGGCGTTCCCATTTTCACGACCTGACCGCTATATGGCACTCCATCAAAGGTAGCGTTCACAAGCAATCGTCCTTTTCCAAAAAGAGCTTTTATATCGTAGGGCACAATGATGTAGGCAGCATCCATTGTCCCGTTCTGTATAATAACGGCCTTAAATGTTAGTTCCATCCTTTACCTCCACAAACTTGAATTTTATTATTCATAAGCGTGTTTTACATATATTGTATTTGCAAGTGAAAAATCTTCAATTTCCATAAAATTATATTTCAAAATTTCTCTAATGCGTTCTGGCAACAACTCATATTTCAATGGCTTTTGGGGGCAGGAATGCTTTGTATAATATTCGTGAAATGAACAAACTCCCAATTTTGTACCATCGTCTGCATCAAAATAATACAATCCTTTATCAGAAAAACCCTTGCTACTTGTTCCGCTTGTCCTTTTTGGGTCTGAGTAAATATCAATATACTGCTTGTCTATCAACACCATACCATTCTCTATGTTCGCACTCACCATCATTTATTCTTGACATAAATATTTTTCCTCTCTGCAAATCTCAATTTTTCCAGCTTTCCGAACTTTAAATTTGCAATGTGCATTTTTTGCATATTGCTTTCTCTTTTCAATTCATTTTCCATCCATCTTCTCCATATTATCAAGATATCCATAATTATCTTTCCACACATATCTTTTTTATAAAAAACTACCCATTCGAATAATCTCCTAAATCATGTTCAAAATCAGGAGTAAGCTCAAGTGGGTAGGACTTATGCATATTAATTCATTTTATTTTCGTAATCTTGCAGTTCATGAAAATATTATCTACGTATACAGTATCGTTTGCAATACGATAAAGCATAAAATATTGATGAGATAAGAAATTGATTCTACGGTATCCTAATTCTCTTAGTTTGGGATTATCGCAGAGTTTCAGACTTCCAGCAACATTTGTCAAGCTTGTCTTTGTCGCTTCAAAATCATTTAACAAATTTCTTGCAGCCTGTTCACTTTTCTTTTCAAATAAAAGATGTGTGACAAATCTATCTATATCTTCCTCCGCATCTCTCATCAAAACAACCTTATAATCCATACTTTGACCTCATTTCAGAAACCACTTGATCTGCCTCTCTGAACATTCCATGTTCTCTTGACTTTTTCAACTTTGCAAGCATCTCTTTTTCGGTCATCGGTACATATGGATTTGATTCTACCTGTCTTTTTATTTCAAAAGGAAATCCATTTGTCGCAACGGCCTGTGTTAAAAACATTCTGA
>CAZLZH010000129.1:0-3349 GCA_964563955.1 uncultured Bacteroides sp.
GGGTTCAGAACGTCGTGAGACAGTTCGGTCCCTATCCGGCGTGGGCGTAGGATATTTGAGAGGAGCTGTCCTTAGTACGAGAGGACCGGGATGGACGGACCGCTGGTGTATCTGTTGTACTACCAAGTGCATGGCAGAGTAGCCAAGTCCGGAAGGGATAAACGCTGAAGGCATCTAAGCGTGAAGCCCCCCTCAAGATAAGATATCCCATCTACGGAGTAAGACCCCTTGAAGACTACAAGGTTGATAGGTCTGGAGTGTAAGTGCGGCAACGCATGGAGCTGACAGATACTAATAGGTCGAGGGCTTATCCTTAGAGGTTTGAGAACAGGCAGGTTTGAGGATGAATTGAAATCTTTGTATGAAGTTCGTAAGGTAGATAAAAAAGAAGCTAGTGATAGCTTCTTTTTTTTGACGAAACATGTATAGAACAGACATTGACAGTTATCAAATGGTAGAATAGAATGGAAGATATGATTTAGAAGAGAATTATGTGACACATAGGATGAAAAATTAGTATGAGCAACAAAACACTAAAGACAATCGTAACAAAGACAGCGGGAACATGGGTTAAGGAAGGCGATACATTTCCGGAGATTATTCGTTCAGAAGACGGAACAATTGTACAGGCGGAATATGTGGAGCTTCCAAATGGCGAATTGATGATCATGGAATATGAAATTGATGCGGAAGATCAGGAACAGATGAAAAAAGTCCGTCAATTTGAAAATTCGCAGGTCAATTCAAGCGAGGCAGAGCCGGTAGAAAAGGATTCGAAAGAAAATCTACAGAAAAAAAAGCTTCAGGAAGAAAAACTTCGAGAGAGAAAGCTTCAGGAGGAAGAACTTCGGGAGGAAAGACTCTATCAGGAGCGTTTAGAACGATATCATAAAATAAAACAAAGAGATAAACAGGCAAGTAAAAAGAACCATAAAACAGGAAAGCGTATTGTGATTGCGGCACTTGCCTGTTGTTTGTGTATTGCGGGAATCGTTTACTTTGTAAATAATAAGAAAAAAAGCCTATCGAAAAATGGGGAAGCCGACATCAGTACAGAGGAAGAATTTATCGGTGAAAATGCATTAGCGATGTTTACGGCAGACGATGATTGGTATCAGCCGTCGCAAAACATGAGCATACAGGAGATTAAAGAACCGGATATACATCCGCATTGTGTTGAATCTACAAAGCCCTCGAATCTTGTAGCTTCGACAGCTATCAGTGTGGATGGTGAAGAACTGGCAGGGGGGATGGAATATAAAACGGAGAAGGAGATTAGCTTTTCAGCCGGAGTTGCTTATTCGTCATTGCCGGGCGTTATTACCTTCCGCGGGAATAATTACCGGGATAATCCTACTTATGGATATGCGCAGATGCATGAATACAATCTTGAAACAATCTGGTCTAAGCAGACGGGGGCACTTACAAGCGGAGAAAATACGTGGTCCGGAAGCGGCTGGACCGGTCAGCCGTTAATCGTGCAGTGGCCTGCCGATGTCAGACAGCACATGAATATGTATGACTGGGCAAAAGAAAAGGAAGATTTAGTAGAAGTTATTTATGCATGTATGGATGGCTATATTTATTTTTTGGACTTGACAACCGGAGAGCCGACAAGGGATGCGATGAATGTCGGATATACATTTAAGGGCGCAGGTGCGCTTGATCCGAGAGGATATCCGATTATGTATGTGGGAGCCGGTATCAATAGCGATCAGGGGCCTGCAAGGGTTTTTGTTATCAATCTGTTAGATTGCTCTATTATGTATACATTTGGAAATACGGATCCGTTTGCACCGAGAGGGGTGAATCTGTTTGACTCATCCGCTTTGGTGGATGCTGAAACAGATACGCTCATATATCCGGGTGAAAATGGTGTAATTTATTTTGTAAAGCTCGGAACGAAATATGATGAGAAGGCAGGTACGCTCTCTATCAATCCGGAGAGCACGGTTAAGTGGACATACCGGACCCATAGAAATGGCGATCAATATTGGTATGGCATGGAAGACAGCGCGGTGGTTTATAAGGGATATCTTTATATCATGGATAATGGCGGAGATTTTCTGTGCTTAGATTTGAATACGCTGGAGCTTGTATGGGTTCAGGATTGTTTGGATGATTCAAACGGAACACCGGTATTATCGATTGAGGGCGATAAGGTATATTTGTACGCAAGTACATCCTTCCATTATGGATGGAGAAGCTCTACGACTGCACCGGTTCCGATTTGGAAGATTGATGCCGAGACGGGGGAGATTGTCTGGCAGACAGAGTACGAATGCCAGTCCATTGAGGACCTTTCAGGAGGTGTGCAATCGACTATGGCAGTCGGCCGTGAAGGATTGGACGATTACGTTTATGTGACTGTGTCGAGAACAAATGGGATGAATAACGGAGTGCTGGCATGTATTTCCAAGGAGGATGGTAAGGTTGTATGGGAACATGAGGCAGCATATGCGTGGTCCTCTCCGGTATGTGTTTATAATTCAGATGGTAGCGGCTTTGTGATTTATTGCAGCAGTAATGGTAAGATGTATCTGTTGGATGGTATTACCGGTGAACAATTGGACGCGGAGGTACTTAGTGAAGGCGTAATCGAGGCTTCTCCGGCAGTGTATAGAAACTGTGCGGTTGTCGGGACAAGAAATTGTTCGATAAAATGTGTCTGGCTTAAATAAATTGACAGACGATTTGGAATCGAATAAAATATAAATATGTATGTGCAATACGGAATTTGTGTGAGGAAGAAGATTGAAATATGTATATTTTGGGATTGTCGTGATTATGCTGATCCCGCTTTTAATGTGTATATATTACGTTCATACCGTAGAAAACAGCCCTGTAAAAAAAGCGGTTTTATTGTTGCTTAGTCTTGCGACAGCGTCTCAGATGCTGTACGGTATGGCGATTATGACAGTCAGTAGAATATTGGCTTTGGTTTTCTATGGCCTTTTTTATCTCGGTATTGTCTGTATGGTTATGTCTCTTACAAATTATATTTTAGAAACTGTTACTATGATGCCGAATATCAAACGCATTAAAAAAACAAGTTATTGTTTAATGGTGATATCTTTTATCGTTGACAGCATTTGTATGATATCCAATTTGTTTGAACAGAACATTTTCCAAGTGGAGCAAATTACGGATTCCTATGGAAATGTTTATTTTAGTGTTGCGAGCCGGATGAAATGGTACAATATACATGTATATATATGTTACTTGTTTGTAGCATTGTCATTTTTTTTGTTAATTACTTGTATGATAAAGGCACCGAAGATATTTAGAAGAAGATATCGGTCGATTATTATTTCGATGGCGGTGACCGGAATTATCAACTCCATCTATC
>CAZLZH010000130.1:0-3311 GCA_964563955.1 uncultured Bacteroides sp.
ACAGACAGATAACCATATGAGATTGTAACAAAAACTATGTGCAGGAGTAAATTCCAGATTTGTGTTTTTAGGAGTAAAAAAACTGGAATTTAAAAATTCACTTTACGGGGGGCAAACTCAAAATATATGGTAATTCTGGTTGAAAAAGGCATGAAATAATGATAAAATGGTTAGAAAATGAAACCAAAATCTTTATGTAATTAAAAAGAGGAACACAATGAGCGAACTGTTTAATTTTATTAATGAAAAAATGAAAGTATTATTGGTTATTAGTGAAAATTCGATGGAGATAGATGGAATTAAAGTGTGTCCGCTTAATCAGCAAGAGATTGCGAATCAAGTGCCTTGTGGAAAACCAAAAGTAAACCAGATAATTCGAGAGTTAACAGAGGAAGGTTATGTTGAAACTATGCGAACAAAGGGTAGGTATATGCTTACGAAGAAAGCAGAAGTATTGGTAAAAGGTTTACTTGATAATTAAATGGAGGCAACTATGGAAAATACTAATAAGAATGTGGAAGAATTGTTTAATCCGAATCTTTCGCAGGTGTACAAGGATAAATTTCAAAAGCTTATATTCAAAATGGATAATGCTTATGCAAATTATAGAGTTAAGATATTAAAGGAGGAAATAGAGACACAGAAAATATCTGAGGCGAGTGATGTTGAAGAACTAAAATATGTGGCTTCACTAAGGATTTTGTTAGATTTGATTCAACAGGGCTGGGTTGTGGATATAAGAAATGGAGCATTATATTTACTCTTTTCTTCCGAAAAAAATAATAATAAGGACTATATAAAATATCGTTTAAGTTTCGAAAGAAATGCTCAGTTTGAAGAAAAATCAGTTGTTCAATTTATAGAGAGAATGGAAAAGAAGAGGATATTTGAAGGAAGGGACGTATCTGTAAAATCATTAATAGGTGATCCCGAAGCTTTGATTTATAAAATTAATAATGGAGAGATTATTGTAAAGCCTTATATCCAACTGGTTACAAATGATAGAGATATATATACGGGATATAAATTGTCTGATATATGGAGGTATTTTAGATATACTTGGTCTATTCCCTATAAGACAATGCCGGGTAGAAATATTTACTATCTTGTTAGGGATGAAGCCCAAGAAAATCATCCAGTAATAGGTATTTTTGCATTAGGAAATTCTGTATTGAATCTTACTGTACGAGATAATGATATAGGGTGGACTGTTGATGCGGTAGATACCAATATGGCAAGAAGGCAGGATGTACAAAAATCAAATAAGCAAATTAGTCAGACTGAAGGAAAAGAGGTTTCTACAAAGATAGAACGATTTTTGGAAAGCGAAGAGGAGTATATAAGAAGAACAGAAGAATATGCTAATAAATTGTTAATTCAATTGGAAGAAAATATTAAGGATGCATTGAATGATATTTATGTAAAGGATTTGGGGTATCATAGAAATACAAAGCATTCTGATGATAAGTATATTCAACAATTGAGAACGCAGGCGGAAGAATTAAGACTTAAAAATTTGAATAATACAAAGAATGACAATGTTACGGATTGGGTTGCTGAAGCGGAAAGCGAATTATTCAAAAAGAAAAGGTTAATTGAATTAGCTAAATTGTTGGAGACAAGGAACATTTTTCAAAAGTATCATGCTTCTTCTGCAAGAGAACAAATAGCTGCAATGTTAAAAAAGGATGATGGTCGAAAAGCTATTAGTGCAGCTTTGGTTGCGAACAGAAAAAATAAAATTGGTGCTAATATGATGGACATTATAGTTTGCGGTGCGATTCCACCATACAATGAATTGCTTGGTGGGAAATTAGTAAGTATATTGGCATGTAGTCCCCAGGTTATAAGTGATTATACAAATAGATATAAAAAACAGGTAAGTGAAATCGCATCTAGAATGAAAGGAAAAAAGGTAATAAGAGATAGTAGATTAGCGTATATGGGGACAACTAGTTTGTATGCCATAGGTAGTAGTCAATATAACAGAATAAAAGTTCCGGTAGCGGATGATTTTGAACTAGTTTTTAAAAAAGTTGGAGTTACAGAAGGGTTCGGAACGGTTTATTTTTCTAAGAATACTACGGATTTATTATCAAGGATTTTAGAGATAATGGATGGCGGTAAAAAAATTAATCATATTTTTGGAGAGGGAACTAGTCCGAGATTTAGGTTAATTAGTAGAGGTGTCGCGTCACTTGGATTAAAGGCAGATTCCTTTTTGCAACATTACTCTCCTAGAATTGTATATTGTATGGAGTTGGCTAAAAATTCTAAAGAATTCTTAAATGGTTATACATCAGACCTACAATATGCATTTGATCTGGAGAATCCAGATAGTATTATGCAAACCACTAAAAAAATGAGCGATTACTGGTATGATCGATGGTTGATGAGCAGAATAAGTACTGTTGATATTGAAACACGTTTAAAAGCATTCAAAGTAGATGATTTCATGTTAAGTAGGAGGTGTAAGCATGAATAAGTTGGATTTTGTTCGTAAGCTTTATAGAGGTAAAAATTGTTATTCGGATCCGTTAACACCTGAGGAAATAGAGTTTATCCATATAAATTCTACAACTGAAGATATAATTAATCAGATGCTTTTGGATAGGAAAATTATATTCTTAACAGGCAATCCGGGAGATGGAAAAACATATATTATAAAGGCCTTGGATTCTGTGATTAATAAGGTAAATGCTTATGTTGAAACAGACTTAAGTAGTATAGAAGATTATTCTGATATTGTAGAAAATATTAAAAACTGCTATGACAATGGTAATGCTTGTATTATAGCGGCAAATGAATATCCGTTTTTAAAACTGGAAAAGGCTGTGGGACAAAAATATCCAGAAATAGCAGAACAAATACATGATGTTAAAAAGAATAGTATCGTGTACGGTGTTCCTTCCTTTGAATGTGGACGGATTGTTATTGCTGATCTTAATGATAGAAATTTGCTTGATAGAGAAAAGAAAACAATTCTTGCTGCTGTTGATAAGTTAATAGGATTGCTAGAAGAGAGTAAGGGTATTAATCATATATTGGATGAAAATATACAAGCTTTAGCTAATGAACTTGTTAGAGAGCAATTATTGAAGATTTTTGAAATTATTGCGATTTGTGGTGAGCATTTTGTAATGAGGGATATATTGGGTACAATTGCTTATGCAATTTCTGCGTGTATTGATGATGAAGAATATACGCATTATTATGATACGTTATTTAGTGGAAGCAGCGAATTAAATAATTATTTAAAGGTAAGCGCTTAGTTTCGGGGTGCATCCCAAATGCGATTTCCGGATCTCACG
>CAZLZH010000131.1:0-2710 GCA_964563955.1 uncultured Bacteroides sp.
AGTAAACTTGTCGAGTTTATTAAATTCATTTCGGATTTTATTTTTATCAACATTAGGTGTTCCCTGATGCAAAAATGAGTTTCTCAGTTGATAAACAACCTCTCCACTAAGATACGGCATTTTGTTTTCTTGACAAGTTTCACATGGACATTGTTCATACTTACCCACATATTCATCATACCAGTTAATATATCTTGTCCCATTACGTTCATTAGGATATTTTGCTTTACCACAAATATCCGGCAAAGTTAATGCCAATGCCAACGCTGCAAAATAAGCTTCATTTTCCAACGCTCTATTAATATCATCAATCAAACGAATTAAAATAGTCTCATCTCCTTGTCTAATATTACACACATATCAATATTGCCTATTCAGTTCAAGTACCATAACTTCTTTTCAGACAATCATTCCCTTGGTTTCACACTAATAGAAACTTTCGTTTGTTTCTCCTCATTAAATGTCCCTTCTTTTAAACTTAATATAGACTCAATATCATTAGGATAAATAGTCAGACCGTATTCTGTTGAAAGTTCTTCCAAAAACTCACTTGGTGTAAAAACATTTTCTTGAAAAAGTATTTTTATTGCCTGGCGTAATAATGAAGGTTCCGCAGTCCTCAACTCATTATCTAACGGTTCCACCTTTCGAATGCCTTGCTTTTGCATGTTTCGCATCAGCTTGCTATAATCATCATTTGAAATAATCCCTAAATCCTTAGCTCTACGGATCATGGCTGCTATTGATACTTTCCATCTTTTCTTCAATTCTGCATAATATGCCAAATTAGTAGCGTATGGTCTAACATCATCTGAAAACTCTTTCTCCGGCAACAAAAAAGCTGACGCAAATGAATGCGCCTCTTGTTCAATATCTTTAAAATCCTCTTTATCTATATTTTCTAAATCTTCATTCCAATTATGAAGCAATATGTGCCCCAGCTCATGTGCTATATCAAAGTGAATTCTAGCTGCCGTTTTTTTATTTTGCGAATAGCCAATTAAATAAGTTTCTTTTTCTCCACATACAATTTTATGACTGAATGCATCAACATCTCCCGTAGAAGTTGCAAAATCAGTTACAATCAAACCGTTCGATTCAACCAAATATACAATGTCATCAATCGGCTTATTCCCAATTTTCCAATACTCTCTCAATATTTCTGCTGCTTTTTGAGGTGATGTATTTCTTGGAATTTGTGGTAAATTCAATGATTTAAAATCCAAATATTCATTCATCATATTATAAATTACAGCAATAAATTTAATTTTATCTTCTTGTTCAATTCTATATTTCTTATTAGTTGTCAGCAATGACCTAAAATATGTTGCGCTTTTCTCCACGTCAATCTTTATATCTTCCAAGAAAAATTTAACTGGAAATTCTAATGTTTCACTAAATTTTTGGATCGTTGAAAATTCCGGATTATCTAATTTACCGTTCTCATACATAGAAATGGTTTGTCGATTTACTCCAATCTTCTCAGCTAATTCTATGGCAGAGTACCCTCTCCATGTTCTTGCAATTCTCAAACGTTCACCATTAAAATGTTTACCACTTGTTATTTGGTCAAACGGAATTATATTTCCCATAATAACCGCTCCTTCAATATTATTAAAATTATGCATTCTGTTCTTGTGCAGTTTCTTTCAACACAACAAGTTCTCTCTGTTTTGCTTTTTTCTTAGCCTTATCTTTCAACTTGATACCTGACACATTAGGCTCATTTGAATCAGTAACAGTATCCACTACCACTGACTCTCTATGCGTAATATAAGCGCTCCAATCCTCTTCTTCAACCACTTGTAATGAACTATCTAATACGCAGCAACGTACTGCTACAAGTTCAGAATGATACTCTTCAAATAATATGGTCTTATATCTTTTAATAATCGTCTTATCAATACCAAAATCTTTTATAATATCTTCAACAATACTCTTTACATCCTCTTCTTCAAAAGACGGTTCTTCAAACATTGAGTACTGATGCATTGTATTTAAATCAAAATTAAAAGATTGTACTAACGCATCAACATAGTGTGCTTTCCTTCTCTTTGCCTGACTCCTTTGAATATCTTTAAAACGTTCTTCTCGCATCACCGTATATATTGTTCCAGTTTCTTTATCGAACAGTGGCACCATATACCATGCACCACGTTTAGCGTACTCAGCAGTGAAATTTCCTGCCGAGAAATTCATAGCAAGATTACGATTAATAAAGTCCCATTTTATAAGTTTCTTTCCATTAGAATACTTATCATTAATATTCTCCCGGCGTAAGCAACCTTTAACATCATCGCCGATGGCTTCTGAAAGGCATTTTATAATACTCATTATTATTTTATCAGTTAAGCTATACGTTTTTTCTTTCAAGAAAAACACCTCCTATAATCTTTTCTCTAATTATAGGACTTTTCTCGAAATATGTCAACTATAAAAGTCTTTTTTTGAATATCTATAATTCATTAGTTGCATTTTTGTATTTTGCTATCGTTAAAGCGCAAAATATTAATATTTGTCGTAACTACCTATATATTAATATTTCTCACTTGTAATAGCAAATGAGAAACTAATAAATATGAATCTATTAGTTTCTCACTTTTAGGGTTTAGTCCATTTCATCATTCTTATTCATTTCAACAAACACCGCAATACATTACAACAATACAATAGCCAATGTATTCTTACGAAAATAACTTATGAATTTCTT
>CAZLZH010000131.1:2720-3288 GCA_964563955.1 uncultured Bacteroides sp.
CTTCATTAAGTGCATTCTCTAACTGCATAATATTTGCTTTTCCAGATGTTTCTCTCATCTTATCATGAATATTTTTAGAGATTTCTGCAATCTTTCTATGTACTTGATTTGTCTCATCATATTTAGCAATAGCAATATACTTCAAGACATCAACTCCCCTATTAGTCGAAATTGCATAACCATCAACGACCTCTATAACACTAGGAGAATTAATAATTCCACATACATAATAGGCTTCCATTTCATCATAAATATCTAGCATAAGAACTTTTGAATCAACAACAACCGGCTTATCTTCTGAAAAAAGATCAATATCTGCATTCGGAACAGATTTTAAGTAAGTCGAAACTACAACTGCAGCCATACTTCCCGTCTGCTCTTTCCACAAAACCTTATATGGAGAATATGTATATGTTCCCACATTGTCTAATCTATAAAACGGCTGTGTTTCTGGATTAAAAAATTTACCATTCTGTATTCTCGTATCCAAAAGTTCATCATGATAAAACGATAACCACTGAAATGTCTCTGGTGCTTCTCTAGCTAATTTTACCTCGGGTATACCATA
>CAZLZH010000132.1:0-3259 GCA_964563955.1 uncultured Bacteroides sp.
GCACTCGCCTATTATATTGAAAAAAAACAATCTAGTCAATAGAAGTTATCCACAAATATATAGGAAAATATAGACCTGATTTACATAATGTTATCCACAAATTGTTATTAAGTTGTGGATAACTTGTATATTTGATGTGTATTAATTACTTAAATATCTATTTTGCGCCATTTTCTGTCTCACAAATTTCAAAGCAAACCTTATTTTACTTTACATAATATATTTTATTACTTTTTCAAATAAAAACGGAAAACTTGAAAAACATATAAAAATGTAGTATATTATTGTTGTATGTGCACTAGGGGATTTATACCCTTTTTTACCTATAATTAAGGAGCTTTTTTATGAAAGAGTTAATTGAATCTAAATGGGAAGATATTCTTTCTCTTTTGGAAACAGAATATGATATTTCAAGCATCATGATCAATACATGGATTCGTTCATTAAAAATCTACGAAGTAAAAAATAACACTGTTTATTTTTATGTAGATGAAAAGCTTGGAGAAAATGCTTTGAAATTTTTGAAAAGAAAAGAATTTGATATATTCCTTCTTTCCTCGATTCGTGAAACACTCAATGACAGTTCAATTGAAATTGTGATAGATGAGAAAAAAAATCTGATTGAGAGCGATGAAGAAGCAAGAAAAGAGTCGGTTCAAAAATCAGATTCCTACAAAGAGGCTATCAGCCGCAGCAATCTGAATCCAAAATATACCTTTGATACATTTGTCGTTGGAGAAGGTAACCGGCATGCACATGCTACTTGCCTGGCTGTTGCGGATTTACCGGGACAGGATAATTTTAACCCGCTGTTTCTTTATGGTAACTCCGGACTTGGCAAGACACATTTGATGCAGTCAATTGCACATTACATATTGCAAAAAAATGATAAGGCAAAGGTTCTTTATGTTTCTTCCGAAACATTTACACACGAAATCATTGACGCCATCAAGAATCACACAACAAACGAATTTCGTGAAAAATACCGTAATGTTGATGTTTTGTTGATTGATGATATCCAGTTCATTATTAAAAAGGATAGTACACAAACTGAATTTTTTAACACCTTTAATGAACTTTACAACAATAAAAAACAAATCATCTTATCCTCGGATCAGCCACCAAAAGAATTAATGTATCTGAATGAAAGAATACGTTCACGATTTGAATGTGGTATTCCG
Organism: uncultured Bacteroides sp.; assembly: GCA_964563955.1. GTDB lineage: Bacteria > Bacillota > Clostridia > Lachnospirales > Lachnospiraceae > Coprococcus_C. The sequence goes on from CAZLZH010000132.1 coordinate 1,182, forward strand.
ATTGATATTCATGAGCCTGACTATGAAACCCGTATGGCGATTTTGAAAACAAAAGCAGAGATGGATCATCTAAACGATATTCCGGAAGAAGTATTCCAATACATTGCAGAAAATGTCACGAACAATATCCGTGAGCTTGAAGGTGCTCTTCATAAAATTGGGATTTTTTCAAAGCTTATGAAAGAGGAAGTCACACTGGAAACTGCAAAAGAATCCCTAAAGGATTTGATTAATAAAGATAAGCCGGAAGCTATTAACGGTGAATCAATCCTAAAAGTTGTCTGTGAACACATGAATGTTTCTCCTGAAGATATCCGCTCCAAAAAGAGAACACAGGATATCGTAACATCCAGACAGCTTGTCATGTACCTATGCCGAAAACTGACAGTTATGTCCCTGCAATCCGTCGGAAATGTTGTCGGCGGAAGAGACCATACGACTGTAATCAACGGCATTAACCGCGTGGAGATAAAACGGAAAGAAGACCCGGCATTCAACAACATGGTCGAGACAATTTTTAAAAAGCTGGATACAAAATCTTAAGTTAAACACATTTATTTGTGAATTACCTTGTATAACCTGTTGACACTTTTTAAAACCATTTTTATGTTAACTTTAAATAAAAAAATTATCCATATTCATCCACAGGCAATTCAAGCAGCTTCAACACAGTTATAAAGACTTATTTTTAGAGATATTTAAAAGGATTTTTAGGGTTATTCACAAATCCACACGCACTACTATTACTACTACTAATTACTATTATAATATTTATACAGAGGCACAGCCTCGGAAGGAGCTTTTAACGACATGAAGATAAAATGTTCAAAATCCAATTTACTGTCTGCACTTAATATTGTTTCAAAAGCTGTTTCTACAAAAACAACATTACCGATTTTGGAATGTATTTTAGTAGATGTCTATGCAGATCGTATCAAACTTACAGCAAATGACCTTGAGCTTGGAATTGAAACCGTTCTTGATGGCGAAGTAATTGAGATGGGTAGAATTGCAATTGAAGCTAAGATATTTAATGATATTATCAGAAAATTACCGGATAGTGATATTTTCATTGAATCTACACAGGATTATAAAACAATTATACGCTGCGAAAAATCAAGGTTTGTTATATCATCCAAATCAGGAGAAGATTTTACGGAACTTCCACAGATTGAAAAGGAAAGAAGTATTCAATTATCACAGTTTAGTTTAAAGGAGATTATCAGACAGACAATCTTTTCTATATCAGACAACGAAAATAATAAGCTTATGACCGGTGAATTATTTGAGGTAAAGGATGGAGTTCTTCAGGTTGTATCATTGGATGGACACAGAATATCTCTGCGTAATCTTGAATTAAAGGGAGAATCTTCAAATGTAAGTGTGGTAGTGCCTGGTAAAACTTTAAATGATTTGTCAAAGATTATTACCGGTGGTGTGGATGATATGGTGACCATTTACTTTACAGACAGACATATTTTATTTGAATTTGAGAATACAATGGTTGTATCCAGACTTTTGGAGGGTGAATATTTTAAGATTGTTCAGATGCTTTCCATGGATCATAAGATTAAGATTCGTGTGAATAATAAAGAATTGTATGATAGTATCGATCGTGCATCTATCCTGATGCGTGAATCAGATAAAAAACCGATTGTTGTAAGTATCAAAAATGACAATATGATGTACTTAAAGGTTGATACGATGATGGGATCCATGAATGAAGAAATAGAGATTACAAAGGATGGAGAAGAAATCATCATCGGATTTAATCCGAGATTTTTGACAGATGTCTTAAAAGTAATCGATGATGAAGATATATTCATTTACATGAGAGACGCAAAATCACCATGTATTATTCGTGATGATGCAGGTACATATATTTACGTCGTCCTCCCTGTCAACATTAATGCAGCTGCATATTAACTGTGAAAATTTGTAATATACGAATTCTTTATGTAATTGCGAAACTGCATATAAAATGTATATTATTGTGCAAATTAACGATTTCATAAGCAGACCGTTTGAGAACGCCGGCACTTAGGTGCTATATGTAGCACCTTATGTGTCCGCTGCGT
>CAZLZH010000133.1:0-3254 GCA_964563955.1 uncultured Bacteroides sp.
GATATGAAGAGGCAGCACAGTATTTTGGAATAGATGAAACGCTTATTGTTGCATAAGCTGTAGGGGCTCCTTTACTGCGGGCACTGTGGGAATAAGATGAACCTGTACCGGAAGACGGTGAAGCTGGTGAATGGATATGGGCATTACAGCACTTATGTGTGCAGGCGCACGGCCACCTATGGGGAGGCTGACCTGCCGAAGAACATCAAGGCGGAGGTCATGGAGGGGATCGTTATGGAACTGCTGAAAGCGCACATGGCTGTATATGTGGATGCAAGGGAGCGGATGCGGATGCTGAACCGGAGACCGGAGGCGGCGGAGAAGAGGGCGGCGCTGGAGAAGGAGTTTTCTGGGAAGGAAGCCCGCAGGGAGAAGGTCGGCGGGTTCATCCGGGCTTTGTATGCGGACTTTGCGGACGGCGTCTTCTCCGAGGAGAAATACCTGGAGATGAAGGCCGGGTATATTTCTGAACTGGAGGCGCTGGATGCGGAGATAGTAGGGCATAAAGCGGAGATGGAAGGGCTCGCCCCGGATTACGCGGGGGACGGGGAGATGGCGGCGGCCTTTGGGAAGTACCTGGGGGCGGAGGAGCTGACAAAGGAGATGGCCAGGACGTTCATCAGGAAGATTGTATGCTATGGAAATGACCGGTTTGAGGTGGAATATACTTTTGCGGAAGAACTGGCGGAGTTTGCAGGGAAAGGGGATGGCGCGGCATGAGAGGGAAGACGGCGCTGCCGGCAGGTTATACCATATGTGCTTATATGCGGCTTTCCAATGAGGACAGGGACGTGTTCGGGAGGAAGGTGGAGAGCGGGAGCATCACTTCACAGCGCAGGCTGATCATGGATTTTATAGACAGGCAGCCGGAGTTTGCGGGATGCCGCGTCATTGAGCGTTTTGATGACGGGCTTTCCGGCCGGTATTTTGAAACCAGGCCGCAGTTCACGGACATGATAGGCCTGGCGAAGCAGGGGAAGGTGGACTGCATCATCGTGAAGGACTGCTCCAGGTTCGGGCGTGACTATGTGGAGCTGGGGGATTACCTGGAGCAGCTGTTCCCGTTCCTAGGGGTGCGGTTCATTTCCGTCAATGACCATTACGACAGCGACCGGGACGAGGGCGGGCTGGACATCGCTTTCAAGAACCTTGTCTATGATATCTATTCCAGGGACCTGTCGAAGAAGGTCAGGCAGGCGAGGGAGCGGCTGGCCGTGCAGGGAAAGTACACGGCGGGGCAGGCACTCTACGGGTACCGCAAGACGGCGGCGGATAAGCACAGGCTGGAGAAGGACCCGGAGACGGCACCGGTGGTCCGGGAGATCTTTGACATGAGGCTGGCTGGCATGGGGCTGTCAGACATTGCACGAAACCTGAATGACCGGGGCATCGGGTGTCCCACCGTGTTCCTGCATTGAATTATATAAATGAGGCAAAAGCAGAAATGGAAGCAGAATATTATTCAGAAATAATGTCAAATATAGATTATTATTGATTTAAGAGTAATAAAGAGAACAAAATTATTTTACATAAAAATGCCAAAACTAAATGTGAATATGTTAGCTTTGTTTTTTTTATTTAAAGATATTGAAAAAGTGTCACGAAAATTATATAATAATCGTGACAAAAAGGAGAGCATTGCTATGGCAAATGGAATATATATCGAAATAAAAAGAAGAATACTGGATGCAGAAGAAGGCTCAATATTTGTAACATCAGATTTTACCGATATTGCTACAACAACAACTGTAAGAAAATGCCTTGGAAGGCAGGTTGAAGAGAAAAACATCCGCAGAATTATTGACGGAGTTTATGAAAAGCCTGTATATAGCAATTTGCTGAGGGAATATGTTCCGGCTAATCCTGAAAAAGTTGCGTATGCTATTGCAAGAGGATTTCATTGGACCATTGCGCCATGTGGAGACGTAGCATTAAATAAATTAGGACTATCAACGCAGGTTCCGGTTGTCTGGTCCTATATCAGTGACGGTCCATATAGAAAGTTTTCTTGGGATAATATCACGTTGTCTTTTAAGCATCGTGCAAATCGTGAAATTTCATATATGTCTGAGACAACCACTTTGGTTGTTGAGGCATTAAAGACATTGGGGAAGGACCGTGTTGATGACGGTATTATTTTGAGTTTGAGAAATAGATTGCCTAGAGAAGAGAAGAAAAAGATGTTAGTGGAAGCAACTGGTGTAAGCGAATGGATATATACAGTAATCAGAAAGGTGTGTGCTGAATAATGAAAGAAGTTGCGAAATTACAGATAAAAGACAGAATGGAATTATTTCAGGCAACGGCAATATCCATGGGAATGCAGCCGAATGTAATAGAGAAAGACTTTTGGGTATGTTTTATGTTGGACCATCTATTCCATGATTGTAAGTACAAAAACGCTTTTGTCTTTAAAGGTGGAACAAGCCTTTCTAAGTCATACCATGTTATTGAGAGGTTTTCCGAGGATATAGATTTGATTTTGGATTGGCGAAAAATAATTAATGACGAGGTGAATCCTTGGGAAGAAAGATCGAAAACCAAGCAGGATATATTTAATAAGCAAATTAATTCGGAAGCAGCAAAATTCTATAAAGAGGAATTGATACCCCAGTTGAATATAGAAATGAAAGAAAAACTGGGGGATGGAGAATGGATTTCGGTTGATACAGAAGATGAGATGGTGGTTAATTTTTATTATCCGCAGATATTTGAGGCAGAGTATTTACGTTCTTGTGTAAGATTGGAAATTGGACCATTAGCAGAATGGATGCCATCTCATGAGACAATCGTAACTCCATTTGCAGCTGAAAAATATCCGGATATTTTTTCACAAAAAGATACATCGGTTTTGACCATTGATGTTGAGAGAACTTTCTGGGAAAAACTCACCATATTACATAAAATTGCAAATTTTCCGGATGGCAAGCCACTGCCTGCCAGATATGCAAGACATCTATATGATGTGTATAATATGGGTAATTCATGGGTAAAGGAAAGAGCATTTAAACGAAAAGAGTTGTTAGAAAAAGATGTGGCATTTAAGCAGAAATTCTATTATGCAAAAGGTGCACATTATGAAACTGCAACCTTGAGCAGTATTGAACTTATGCCAAAAGAAGCGGTACTCAATGCGTTGAAAGAGGACTATCAGGCAATGAGGAATATGATATATGGGAATATACCGGAGTTTGAAGGGATTCTAGAGTTTCTTGAAAAGTTGCAAGAAGAAGTACATGGGTTGGAATAGTTGT
>CAZLZH010000134.1:0-3174 GCA_964563955.1 uncultured Bacteroides sp.
TTATAGACAATCTGGCGTCCGCAGGGAATCCACCCTAAAATTAGGCGCTTACGTTATAAGCGCCTCTGCTAAGTTAAGTGTAACATTAAATCCAACTTTATGAAAGAAAAAAAATAGCATTTATCCTTTTCTGTAAGAGTAAATGCTACTTTCTTAACCACTATTTTCAAAGTGGAAATAAACTTTTCACTTCAGCATATTTTTTTGATGAATTTTTTTATTTACTTGCTAGCCTTTACTTACTTTGTTTGTATTTTTCATAATGTTTCAATTTTTTCTCCAAAGAATGCTCTTTGTCAAAGTAAAATGCAGTAATAAGAAGACAATAGCTATCTCTTCTTTCTATAACCACCATATATTTTTCTTCTTCCAAAAGAATATGTACCCTTGTAGTACTTTTGTAAGGTTCACTCCATACCTTTACCCCTTTACACTCAGGGCAGCGTGACTTATCGCAATTATAATTCTCAATAAATGCTTTAACCCATCTAATTCTTTCACACCGCCTAAAATCAGGAACTCTTTCGCCATCTTTCAAATAATCTTGGCAGGTTACATGAAAGAAAGCCTCTTCCTTGTCATATTCCATTGGATGTTTTCTAATATTAACTTGCTTCCCCTCAAAACTAGGATGACTATCGATAAAATCGTTTTTAAATATTTCATACAGACCAGCTTCATATTTTTTCCAATCATTATCATAATCATCAAATAGTTCTTGTTTAGGAATCCAACATATTTCACTTATCATATAGTGTCCCTCGCATCCCAAACCAAAATATTAAGCTTTTCTTCTCTCAAAAGTGTTGTCCTTCTCAAAGTATAATTAGAACGTTTTCTGATAAGATCAATTACTTGTTGTTTTGCTACACTTTTTTTAAATCCCACTGGAAATATTCTATTCTCATATCCAATCGCTCCAATCAATAAGTCAACAATCTGCATAATCTGCACCTCATCTGATCTAATGGGCTGAAGCCGTCTTATTACGCTATTAGAAAAATCATACATAGAATTAGAACAAACCTCTCTCAATTTCTGAGATTTATGATACGAATGGGTATCCTTAATATCTATATAAACCTCATAATTATCATTTGGCGTAAAAATCACTTTCAGCATGTCGAAATACATTTTATAATACCATTCATCGTGTGTTTGATTGAACTTCAAATGATCCAATTTGGTTTTATCCGGAATAATTATAGCTCTGAAATGCAAATCATCATCATCAAAAAAATAATTGATAATATCCATATACATTTCAACCTTGGCAGGACTTATCTTTGTCCACTTTAACTCCATTTTTTCAGATACACCATTTCGCATTTTAATCTCTCTAATTCTCTGATTGATTTCCCTAAGCTTATTTTGAGGACACCATACAGCTCCTAATACCATATCATTAACACCGTCATTTTCCAAATGACAGGTCTCATCACAATACACATTATATAGCATGCTATTTCCACCTTTCTTGCTGATATCAATTATCAATACAATATAATCCAGATACTATTCTCGCAATGCTCAATCACACATGATTCATACAAAGCTGAATGTTGTGATCTTCAAATACTATCAACTCGTCAACAGCAACAAATTATTCCCATGCTGTGATCTTTTGCGTACAATATCAAATACTTTCGATATCTACAACATCAACATTTTGTGACTTAGCAATTTTAGCTATTGAATCTCTTATAATCTCATCACAATTTACACCTATCAATATTTGTTTTAAATTAAGCCCACAATAATCATAACTAACATTGCTTCCATAATGTTTTGTATCTTTTTTTACATTTGGGTATAAATATCCATTATTAACTTGTCCATCGTCAAACGGTGAATATAATATACGCAATTCTTTTTCTTGTGTCGAATCTATCACCCCATTCACAGGGTTCTTTGTAACAAATGGCAATAAAGACATTGGGTCCGAATATCCCCATAAGCAATTTTTAGCATGACGTTTATAAGTTTCAATCAACAGTTTGGTATAGTTAATCTTCCACTTATTAATATAATCTACCGGAAATAACATATCATAATCTTTCACCTCAAATACTAAACAAATACCTCTTCCTTTATTCGCATAATTCACCCACATACTTTCACTATATTCATATGTAAATGAGCAAATATCATATATCTCCTTAATAGAATCTACAAACAATTTTACATTTTCTTTTTTTACGCCAGACTTATTAGCCACTTTTTTTACATCGAAATTTATTTCAAACTCCGTTGAATCATTTAAATAAATATAATGAGAAAACCACAATGTCCTATCTTTCAGAGAACTTAGTTTATTAGCGTTTAATGTTCCATTATCATCGAACTGTATAAATTTATAAATTTTTCCATCACAAACAACAGACTTTACACGAGTCTCTTTTATACTCGTCGCATCCGAAGTTGTCGTTCCAAAATAATCTTTATAAAAATCCAACTCATCTAACAATTATTATCTTCACCTCCCAGTTAAATTCTTACTATAATAACAAATTACCGTTCTCACTTCGTCTTGAAATTCTATTATTGATCACAAACTTTCCATTCATTAGAAACTGATTTTGCCAATTCTTTTTGTATATGATCTGTGGATGTCTTTGTTTTTCTAGCAGCTTCTGCTATTGATTCAAATTCTTGAATTACTTGCCCATTATAATCCAATAGTGCAATTTTTTTGGCTTTTCCTGAATTTGTTTTTTCAATGTCAAATTCAATTTCAATATACTCTACGATGTTTTCATTCGCATCCACTTTTCTCCAAACAAAACCTGCGGCTGAATTTCTTTGTCCTCTTAACACTTTAGATATACTTGTCGCACTAACTCCTACTGCTTCCGCAGCACTACCTATATCGTTATATTTATTTACATAATATCCATCCAAATCATATTGTACTATGTAGCACTTAATATTTTTAACTTCTGCTTTTTTCTTTTTTACTTTTTTCTCAGTCTCTATGATTGGTGCCATTTCCGTTCGTATTTGAACATTAGATTCGTTCTTAACAAATGGAATATCATTATCTTTCATAAATTGTATTACATTCTCACTATTTACCACCACTTGGTATGACCACTCCAGCAAAACCACTCCATTTTCCGCACATAATTTCTTTTTTCGCAAATCTCTTTCTTGATTTTCTTTTAATCCAGCCTC
>CAZLZH010000135.1:0-3067 GCA_964563955.1 uncultured Bacteroides sp.
TACAGGAAAAATATGATTTGCGGAAAAAACTTCGCATGACGGATATTATGCGTGGGATTTTTTATCCTGGGGAAACAAAACGGGGAGAGGTATGTCGTTATTATAAGTTTAATGGTAATGTTCAATTGATACTTTGTCAAAATTACAATAAATACACATCGGTATTCGGAATGAAAGCAGATATGTTTGTGGTGTTGTATCATGATGAGCCGGTTGGGATTGTATGTTCGAAGGATGCCAGAATTATTTATAAATTCTGGTCGACTGAGAAATATAGGGACTGGGATGAAAATAGCATATGCAAGTTGTTGAATGACAATAATTTGGATTCCTTAAAATTCTGGGCTTTGGATGATTCTGATATGGAAGCTTGGGAAACAAATCGTCAAGAGATACTTTTTATGGAACATCTGAAATTCGAGGATGATTTTTTAGCGTATCTGTGGAGAAACATGAGTGTTTCGATGACGAAACAACAGCTCCAGGAATACACAAGCACAATCTTTAATAACCGTGAATCTTATACAGATAAACAGAAGGAATCAATCGCAAAGGAGATTGTTTTCTATATCATACCGCAATATCTGTCGAATGTGTGGGAAGAAGCGGAGGGTCAGATTCGGAAACTGTGCCGCTTTGTTATGGAGGAATATAATATTGTCTGGCATGATCATGTCTCGATAAAACAGACACAATTTCGATTAAAGCAGTTATTTTTGATTGATACTGTTGAAAAAGCAAAGGAATACTATATCGCAAATGAATGCTCGATGGAGCGATACAGGAATTGTTGTGAGGATGTGGACTACGAGGAGATCATGGATTCGTTCGAGCAGTGGAGCCATGTGATTCAGGAGGAGCCGTGGAGAAAGGAAGCATTGGAGCGGTGCTTTCATGCACAGGATGTCTATAAGGATTGGAATGTAGAGAGGATGATAGAGCTGATTAGTCATCTGCATGTGGATGCTGCAATGCTGGAAAGATTTCAATCGTACATTGCGGACAATCTGCATGACATTTATGTCTGGAATGTTCTGAGCCTTCACATAAAGATGCTGATACCGGATTACGGTTATAACAGGGAACTACAGAGACTGTGGGAAGAATGCAGCAAGGCATTAAGAGGCTTTGAATACAAGAAGTTGGATATGGAGGAAAAGGAAAAATTTCGGAAAATTATAAATTCGAAATGGTTTCCATATGGGGAATATAGGTATGTGAATAATGGAAAAAACATAATTGTATTAAGGGAATCCACGCGTTTGGAACCGCCGCTGGATCCGCAGGAGCCAAGACATGACGAATGGAGACCTGACAGATATGATCCAGAGAGGATAACGTTTATTGGAGAACAAGGTATGTTAGGAAGGATGGAAGTGTCGGATTTCGATGTTATATGGAATGTGATAGAGGACGATGGGAAGAAGCTTGTTGACCTTTATACGGAATATGCCAGAAATCTTGAAATTATTTCACCAGAAAGGAGAATTCGATATGCAACAAAGGAGGAGGCGGAAGGCTGGGAGAAGAAAGCAGAGACTTGCTGTATTGGTAAGTCAAATTTTTTAATTAATAGTGAATGGTGGGTGGGAACGAAAAAGGAAATTAGTGCTTGTTTTATGAGAGAGATAATACGGGAAATAAAAACTGGAAACAGGTGGCATGTTGATAGGATGTATGTTGATATGATGTATAGCTTTATTTTTTATGTATTGCCAAATATAAAAAGAAATCCGGAATTGTGGACACAGGAGGATATGGTAAGCATCAATGATTTTTTAAGCAAAACATTAAAGGATTTCACAGGAGAAGAAACTATGCCAAAAGATTACACACCGGAGGCGTTGATTGCAGCATACACACCGTATTGTTTGGGAAACAGAGTGGAGATCGCAGAAAAAATATATAAACGCTTTAATTGTAAAAAAAGCAGATGTGTCGATGATTTTGCATTATACATATATTATGACGAACTATGGGATTCATATAATGAATTTGATATTTCGGACTATGAAATGGAATGGATGCAGGAGGAATTTAGTTCCAAAATGGAGAGTATACATAAGGAGAGTAGAAAATATTCGGTTCAGGCATGTTATGAGTTGGATTTGTTAGAAAAGATTGGAACATATGAAAACTATAAACTGTTCATGGACGAGATTGAGAAGTATAAGGATTACGAATATATTCTTTATCGCTTAAGTTGTATGTATCCCAATATCGTGGATGAAGATTTAAGAAAACGGGTGCAGGATTTTTGTGAACAGTTGCAAATAGAGATAAAGGAAAAGAAGGGGGATAACAAAGATGAATGAAACACAAAATGAAAGGTTGGATATTGATTCAATATTAGAGAATTATGCAAAGTCAGCAAATGATGCAGAAATAGGTGAACAATCTATGGATTCCATTATTAAATGGATAGAAGAATATGAGTTTCGAGAAGGAGATATGGAAGAAGCATTTTCTTTGTTTACAGAGGCATTGGAAAAAAGAATATCGAAATTAGATTGTGTAGATTCGAAGGGGAGAACGGTCATACCTTATATGGGTACAGAAAATGGAACTGGGGCATGGCAATATGCGGCATCAATTAGCAATAGTAATGAAGGACTCACATATATTAGCGATATTGAAATGGGAGATACACTAAATGACTTGAGAGATGTGATTAGCAGTAAAGTGGCAAAAAGTCCATATAATTTAGGAGATGATGGAATTAAAAATGCCGTGAAAGAAATTTTTGGAGATAAAGAACATGGAATGGTATTTGGAAAAGATACAGTTTCTCTAAATGATTATGTATCGGCAATCGTGATGGATCATAATATTTCTGCAACACAGACAGATTTATTTGTATGTATATTAGAACCGAAAGTTAATAGTGTATTTACCAGAACAGAATTGCCGTTAATACTAAAGAAAATAGAAGCGAATCAATTGAATTTGAAAACAATCAATGGACTGGATGTTGATTATATTAAATTTTTGTATAACTGTGGCAAACCCGAGGATATAAAAAACTTGTTGGACGAGTTAGTCGCTTCTACGAAAAAAACAATGAGTG
>CAZLZH010000136.1:0-3040 GCA_964563955.1 uncultured Bacteroides sp.
ACGATTGACAAGAAGTCAAGCGGAGAGACAAAGGGCAGACAGGGAAGCTCGTCAAGAAACTACGATGTCCTTGGTCGTGAGATATTTACACCGGATGAAGTGAGAAAACTGGATAACAAGAAATGCATTATTTTTATCCGTGGGTTTGATCCGATTCTGGATAACAAGTATATACCGTTTGCACATCCGATGTTTAACCAGACTGCGGATGGAAAGGGAGAACCCTATGTGCATCAGATAGATGTGAAGAACAATCTCATTGGTCCGCCTTTTGAAATTCTGTCAAAGCGGGCAGTGGAGCATTATGAAAAACTTCAGAAGAAGGGAGAGAATATCTATATAGATTCTTTGACCTATGATGAATTTATGATGCTGGGAGATTTGGAACTGAGCAGGCGTTTCTCGGAGCTTGAGGAAGAAAGCGAGAAGGCAAAACTCAACAGTACGCAGGATAATGAACTGGAGTATTCCGAAGAGCCGGAGCAGGAGCGTGTGGATGAGATACCGGATGAAAAGAAAGATACGGACTGGGAGGACAGCATTACGAACCGTATGATGCACTGGAATTATTCCGAGGAGCAAAAAGCGGAGCTTCGTAAAGCGATGGATGCCAAAATTCCTAAGTCTGTGATACTATCCTTCTTTTATCCGAAGATATCGCCGGGCGAGATGGCTAAGATACGGGAGCAGTATCTTTCGGAGCATTAGAAAGAGGGAGGTGGTTATTAAAACAGCATGTCGGAGAAAGTCCGACCTTACTTTACTTACCGGGATTATCCCGTTTTCATAGAGACACTAATAACGCAGGAATAAGCCGTGTATCAGAAGGATATGCGGCTTTTTTTCTGCCACAAACTTGAAAAGGAGATTTTTGATTATGAAGACAGAAAAGGTAGCAGTAACAACAAACAACAAAACAAATGGAGGTAGCAACATGAAGGGATTTTTTGGAGGAATGAAAAAGAAGTTAGTACCGGCTTTATGCGGTATGGGAATGATGATGAGTCAGATGACAACAACCTGCTTTGCGGCAGGAACCGGTACTTCAGCAGTTACACAGCCGCTTGAGAATCTGAAAACACTGGTTATCGCAGTTATCGGTGCGGTCGGTGTCATTATCCTTGCGAAGAACGTAATGGAGTTTGCGCAGGCATATCAGCAGCAGGATTCTTCTACCATGAACTCTGCTCTTAAGGGTATCGTTGCCGGTGTTATGATGGCAGGTATTTCTACAGTGTTGACATTCTTAGGCTTCTAAGATGCAGAAGGAGTACCCCAAAACGGTAGGAAGGAGATGTAACAAGTATGGATATTTTTAAACTTGGAGACAAAATCCTTGCTTTGCTTGAAATGGTATTTGGTTTCTGGAATAACCAGATATCACTGGTATTTTCAATGCTTGGACAGTCGCCCGTGAATTTCAAGGGCGGCGGTCCGTGGGCAATCATTGAGGGAATAGAGCCGATCTTCGTAGCGGTTGGCTCTTCCCTGGTGGTATTGTTCTTTGTCATAGGTTTTTGCTCGGAGAGTGTGGATGTGAAAGAGGAAATGCGATTTGAAGCAATTCTTCGTATGCTTATCCGGTTAGGACTGGCGGAATGGTTTGTGGCAAATAATGTCACGATTATGAAGGCATTCTTCACATCCATAGGAAATCTGGTGAATCTGATGACTGCCGGAACAACAGTCACACTGAGCATCGACAGCACACAGGCGGATGTCATTAAGAATCTTGGATTTGGAGAAAGTCTGGTAATGCTCATTCTGGCAGCTCTATTGTCCATCATTGTCATTATCTGTGGCTTCTTCGTTATCTACACGGTATATTTCAGGTTCCTTAAGATTCTGATCATTGTACCTCTTGGTGCGATTGCATTCTCAACAATGGGTGGAAACAGAACGGTAAGTCATACAGCAGTTACTTACTGTAAATACTTTTTATCCGTTGTCATGGAAGCAGTCACCATGGCACTTGCGATTATCGTGTGCAATGCCTTTATCAGTGCAGGGCTTCCGTCCTTTACGGGCAGCTATGCGGACTGGGCAAAGACCCTTATTTACCTGTGTGAAATGACATTTACGATTGCCATGACAGTGGGCAGTGTCAAGGGTGCACAGTCACTGACAAGCAAAGCATTAGGATTGTAAGGAGGGTGACAGATGGAAAAGACATTAAACTTACAGAGCCAGTATGGAGGAGAGATTAAGGTATCTCTGGAAATCAATACTTATCTGAATAATGGGTGTATGTATATTGGTCTTGTTGAGCAGGGGGAGTACCCGGAGCCTTACGGGGATTTGACTGTAAATCTCATGGGTAAAGTCCCTGACTACTGCGGATATGTGGACCTTAACAATATGCCGGAGCTTGAGAAGTTTATCGCTGACAATGAGTTGGGTGAATTTACCGGACTTATGAAACGGAGCGGGTTTTGTGAATATCCTCTTTATCTGTTCAATGTGGACAGACTGAGGGAACTGTGCCCCGACGGAATGCAGGTGTATGAAGCAAGCATTGGAAAAGACAGGGATACAAAAGTAACAGAGAGAGCGAGGTGAGAACATTGGTAATTGAAATCAATAAGGATATTGACCGCTATCAGGAAACCGTGGCACTTGGACTTACTGCGAGACAGCTGCTGTTTTCTGTGGCAAGTGTGGTAGTAGGCGGAGGACTGGTTCTTCTGCTTTATAAATATATCGGTCTTACGGGAGCTGCCTATGTTGCAATTCCCTGTGTGGCACCGATTGCCCTTGGCGGGTTCTATTCATATAACGGGATGAACTTTTATGAGTATATGGGTAAAAAGCTTCAGTTTATGTTCCATAATAAGGCTTTGACTTATGTGTCAACGGAGAGTGAGCAGACAATTAAGGCTTACGAGGCAGAACAAAGTAACACAGGTAAGAAGAAAAAAAACGGGAAGGGAGCAAAACCGGAAGTAACCGACAATACCAAGAATAAGGAGGATTTTGAGGCTATGAAGAGAAAAACAAAAGGTATTCTGATTGGAATGATTGCGGCTGTGGTTGCAGCTGT
>CAZLZH010000137.1:0-2967 GCA_964563955.1 uncultured Bacteroides sp.
ACATTATACCACACGGCAAGAATATAGTCCATTTATTTAAAAACATTTATACTAGTTCAATGCATATCGAAGTGCCTGCAGATTTTGTTCCATATAATCTAAATATGTGCAGCCCTTTCCGATATCCTCTTTCGTTACAGACTGCATAGAATAAAGATTTAATATTGTCTGGTTTCCATCTGCACACTCAATAATCGTCTCTGCAAGCTCCGTCATTCCGTAATCAGCCACAAAAACCACCGGCAGCTTTTTACTTTTCAGCGTCTCCGCCAGAAATACAACCGTATCCACGCTTGCCTCAGCATCAGCGGAACAGCCGGAGTATGCCGCATAATAATGAAGGTCATAGTCCTCTGCCAGATATAAAAACGGGAACCGGTCTCCAATCAGTATCGTGTCATATGCCGCATTTCCTATCATGTCCGCATATTTCTCGTCCAATTCCGCAAGTTTTTCACAATATGCCTGACTGTTTTCCTCATACATCTGCGCATGCGGGCTGTCAAGCTTTGAAAGCTCCTCTGTCAGCATCTCACATACAACCATTGCATTCCGAAGCGACAGCCACACATGCTCGTCATATTCCTCATGTTCCTCTGCCTCATCATGCCCTTCTTCGTCATGCTCATGATGATGTGCTTCCACACCCTCAAGCTCCACTTCTTCCAGTGCGAGATCGCCAACCATTTCCATAAGACTGATTGCCACAATATCGTCATTTCCGGATTCCCGCAGGGCATCCTGTACCCATGTATCGCTTTCACCGCCGACATAAATCAGCATGCGGCATCCGGCAATCCGCACAATATCATTCGCTGACGGCTGATAGCTGTGCAGGTCAACGCCGGAATCGACTAGCAGCTCACATGTAAATGTATCTGTATCGCCTAAAATGTTTCGAACCCAGTCATATGCAGCAAAAGTTGTGCATAAAATGACAGGGCTTTCCGATTTCAAAATCTTATCTGATGCCGTACACCCGCAAAGACCATTTACGCAAAGCGCAAACAATACAAACAGGACATTCAATTTTTTATAAAATGCTTTCAATCGTTTCATATATATTTACTCTCTGTGTAATGCAAATCCAATGATACAAAACACAAGGAACAGCACAATATCAATGGCAACAATCGTCGCGCTGACCGGTGTCGATGCCACAATCGATATCAAAATCCCGACAAGCGCCGATACAACTCCGAAAATCGCAGAGCACACAAATACACTTTTATAGTTCCTGAACACTCGCATTGCCGAAAGCGCCGGAAATATAATCAGTGCAGACACAAGCAGCGAACCTACAATATTCATCGCAACCACAATGACAACAGCCGTCACAATCGCCATCAAGACATTGTATGCACCGGTATGTATGCCGGTTGCTCTCGCAAAATTTTCATCAAATGTAACTGAAAATATCTTATGATAATACAAAAGATAAAAAAGCAGTACAATCACAGACATAATCAGGCATATCCACACATCTGTATTCGATAATGTCAGGATGGATGCTGCGCCGAACAATGTGGAACAGACGTCGCCCGATACATTTTGCGATGTGCCGGATATGTTCATAATCAGATATCCTATGGCAAGAGAGCCTACAGACAGCATGGCAAGTACGGCATCCCCCTTAATCTTTGCATTTTGTCCGGTCTTTAACATCAGAATTGCCGCAACAACCGTAATCGGTAAGATAATAATTGTATTGTTCGTTAATCGGAGCACCATGGCTATCGCCATCGCAGCGAATGCCACATGGGAAAGCCCATCTCCGATATACGAAAATCGTTTTAGTACAAGGGTAACGCCCAAAATGGATGCACAGAATGCAACAAGGACACCGGCAAGCAGAATCCGTCTCACAAAGGGGTATTGTAAATATTCACATATTGTATTCCACATCTGCTTAGACTCCTTCTTCTCTCGTTGCAGCGTAATCCGCATACTGTTTTCCGACCGGACTTGCAAGATACGCTTCCTTCGTATCAAAAAACTCCGGTTCATCGCTCACATATAAAATCTTGTTTGCATACTGGGATGCCGCCTGGGTATCATGTGAAACCATGATAATCGTAATCCCTTCCCGATTCAGCTTCTGAATCAGCTCATACATCTCCTGCGTCACCTTTGGGTCAAGCCCCGCAACGGGCTCGTCAAGCAAGAGCAGCTTTGATGTTGCACAAAGCGCACGCGCAAGCAATACGCGCTGTTGCTGTCCCCCGGACAAATCACGGTAGCATTTCTTCCGAAGTGCTGTTATCTCCAGGCGATCCATATTCTTTTTGGCAAGCCTTTTTTCTTCCCGATTGTAAAATGGGCGCATGCCGCGCTTGGACAAAAAACCGGAAAGTACGATTTCCTGTACAGATGCCGGAAAATCCCTCTGCATAACGGACTGCTGCGGCAGATATCCGATTTCATTTGCCTTTAAGTCCTCACCCATCGTCAGTTTTCCGTGCATCGAACCCTTTAAGCCAAGAATGGCTTTCATAAGCGTGCTTTTTCCGGAGCCGTTTTCTCCGAGAATGCAGAGATAATCTCCCTTGTCAATCTGAAAGCTCAAGTGTTCAACTACCGCTTTCCCCTCATATCCAAGTGATACATCTTCACATGACAGAACCATGCGTTGCTCCTTTCCATACTGTTATAACATTTGCGAAACGCAATACAATTATGTAGATTACATATATTTCTATATCAATTCGTGAAATATACATATGTTTGAAACTTAGAAGTTCTTGATGTTCTGTAGTATCCCAGCAATGCTTGAACACGACGTTCAAGCAAGCCGCCACGAGCCATGGATGGAGGAAGAGCGCATATGAATCGTAGATTCATATTTGGAATGCGCTCTGACGACCTGCCACCGAATGAAATGAGGTGGCGATACCCAAGGCGGTGGTTGCGTACGGTATAGATTTATTATACCAGAACATCTAGAACTACTTAGTTTCAATACATCGT
>CAZLZH010000138.1:0-2853 GCA_964563955.1 uncultured Bacteroides sp.
CACAGATAGCAGAGACAGAGATTCCAAGGGCGAAAGCAGTAGGAGAAAACATATCGGGAAGGAACCCACTCGAAAGGAAAACCCCGAAGATAGAACCGGTCAGAACGAAACTGGTAAATGAGATACTGCCGAATAGACCTGTGACAGGTGAGATGAGCGGTGGAGGAGGTAAAGCCTCAGATTTGCCTATTATAGAAAAAGGAACAAAGGAGTGGGAGGAGGCTGTTAAAAATATTGCAAATGGAGAGACTACTTCTTATAGAACTAGAACTGCAACAGAGGCAAAAGAACTGTTAAACGAAGCAAGGGGGAATATGAATAGATATAAACAATATACATTTAAGAAATATAAAAAGGGATATGAGATACATCCAAATGAAATTAATACACGCAATGCGCCTCATAATGATTTACCACATGTAAAGTGGAAGGATTGGCTTGATGAATTGCATTCAGGAAAGGGACATATCTTTTTTAATAAACCAAATTAGATAATATGAAGTGACCTTACATTTGTAGCAACGTGGATTTACCTGTATACTAGAGTTTGATAAGAACAAAGGTAACAGGCATTACCGCATACAAAAGGAGATCACTCATATGAAAAGAATACTAAAAATTGGAATGGATGTCCATACCACAAATTACACATTATGCGCAATGTAGCCAATGATTGGCGAGGAAGACCGCATATTTGCTACAATTAAGGTAACACCGGATTATAAAAATATTTTGATGTTTATCGAAAATCTAAAGCAAAAGTTAGGATTGAATAATGATTATGATATCCAGTGTGGATATGAGGCAGGATGCCTAGGATATTCACTTTACAATCAGCTCACAGCAGCCAGAGTAAAATGTGTAATACTTGCGCCAACAACAATGCTTACCCCACAGGGCGTAAGAACAAAAACAGATATGCGGGATGCACATATGATAGCACAGTGTTTATCGTATGGTGGATATTATGCTGTTTACATTCCGACAGAAGAGGATGATTCTGTGAAGGAATATCTTCGGATGAGAAATGATCATAAACTGGCATTGAAAAAGATAAAGCAGCAGATTAATGCATTCTGTATCAGACATGGCTTGTGTTATAGTGGAACAAAATGGACAATAACACATTTGAAATGGTTAAAGAAACTGGAAATCCAAAATGCATTGTATCGAGAAACACTGGATGAGTACATGGCATCTTACGAAGAACAGGAATCCAAGATTGAGAGATATGATAAAAGAATCGGGGAAATTTCTGAACAAACAAGATATCATGACAAAGTCAAAAAATTAGGATGCTTTCTTGGAATCAAGACATATATGGCACTGTCACTGGTCGTTGAAACAGGCGATTTTGAGAGATTTGCAAAAGGGAACCAGTATGCGGCATATCTCGGACTTGCCCAGGCGAAAATTCCAGTTCAGACAGTATTCATAGGCTAGGAATAACAAAAGCAGGGAATAGTCATTTGAGACTGTTGCTGATAGAAGCAGCCGGAGGAATATGCAAGGGTGCAGTTGGGCATAAATCAAAAGATTTGCGTGCAAGACAGAATGGTAATACAGCAGATGTGATAGCGTATGCTGACAAAGCGAATACGAGATTGCGAAGCCGATACTATAAATTTATAAGACAAGGAAAGAAACGTAATGTGGCGGTAGCTGCAATAGCAAGAGAACTGGCATGTTTTGTATGGGGCATGATGCAGTTATTTCTGCCCAAAGTAACAAGTAAACAATCTGACAGTATTAGAAAAGAACTGTGGTCACTGTAAGGGCTGGATTATCTGCGTTCCTCCTATGTGCGCACAAGAAACACTGAGATCCACGCTTTTAGATCGTAGAACTCAACGGCGGATTATTAGCCTGTAGGTAACCAATCCACGAATAACAGAGTGGCCAACTGCCAGGGACTGTTAAACTAGGGCTCTTTTCCAATACTGTCAGGAAAACAAATGTGACTGGAGTGAAGAAAAATTTCTTAAAATTAACTCTTGACAAAAGTCACTTCATAACAGGAGTAAAAAATGAGTAAAATTTATAATAATATACCAGGCGATCTGATTAATGACCGGTCTATTGCAAATAGAATTTTTGCATTAATTGAGAGTGTTGATTTTAATGAGTGGTTGGAAGTAAATGAAGAGGTTTACTCTTTGGAACTTTTTAAACAGAATGAAGAATTTTATGTGATGTATTTAGACCCAAGAGGAGTGATTGAAAGACTATATGTTACATATTGTGATGACATAGTATGTTTTATGAAAGAACAGATTAGCTATGAATTTGGAGATGGTGTAGATATTGCTATTTGTACAAAAGACATTGCAAATGCTGTGATTTGTAATCATGATGGACAGATATTTGTACTAAAGGCATAATCGCACTGCTGTCTAGAACTATCACAAAGTTTGTGTAAACCTTCAAAAGATTTACGGAGGAAGTACAATGATAGAATTAAATACTAAAATCAAAGAAGCATTAACTGAAATAGATTTTATTAAGAGATATGAAGTGGTGTCGAATGAATTTAATGCGGAAAGAACACCTTCAACAAATCGGTTAGTATATATTGATGGTGAAGAAGTTATGGAGATGATTCGGGAGTTGGGATATTTTCCGCTATTTGACAGTAAAGAAAAATTTTACAAAATTCGTGAAGAACAAATTGGAAATTTTACTTTAGGCGTTCATATTATTCTACAAGATGGAATGGTTGATTTGGTATGGGTAGTCAGAGAAGATGGTAAGTTGCTTCTTGGAGCACCTTGGGGTACTTATTCAAGAAGAATGATTGACCCTCTAGCGTAGGGTAGTTGTCACCCACCTCCCAAGCTGATATGATAAGTATCA
>CAZLZH010000139.1:0-2726 GCA_964563955.1 uncultured Bacteroides sp.
TCAGAGAAAAGCCTGTGGAAATGAAGCATCCGTTATGGAAGGAGGATTAAGGTATGGGATATTCATATAAATCATATTCAGACACAAAAGAAGTGTTTAAAAAGTTTGTGAATGCAGCTGAAGGGCAGGCGGTGTATGGAATAAGCAGAAGTCATATTATGGAAATGGCAAAGAAAGCAGGAGCTGTTTATAAGGTTGGAAATACTGCACTGATAAATACAGAAATATTTGAGGCATACCTGGAGCAGTTCAAAGAGAATCCGGTGCCGTTGCCTAAGTACATAGTAGATAAAACGAAGCTAAATAAATAAAAACACCAGTTTTTGGTGTGATATTGAGAAAACACACCAAACCAGTCCATATCCAAATATTTTTTTCTGGTTTATGATATGTGTGTCCGAAACAAACGGACAAAAACTGAATATCAATTGCAGGTCCGCAGTAATGCGGTACTCGAGAGAGTAAAGTGAAAATTCCGGGGCATTCACCTTGAGGATATACAAACACAACTTTCACATTAGTAGTTCGATGGACTGAGAAGTGAAGAACGAGGAGTTGGTTATGAATCTGGTAAAAGGAACAAGGATGTTGCGGAAGGATAATAACCCATATGGGGCACAGCCCTAATCCTCACAATGGCAGAAGAGGAGATAGTTCTTATTTGAAAGAGCGTCGTGAACACGAAAGTGGCTTGCCTGCAATTCCCATGTGTACGGGCGATAGAGGGGTTCGGATGAACCAGAGTACACCTACATGCTTCTAAGAAGCTGTCCTGACTGAACTTGTTTTAGCAGGAAATATAAGGAGGATGTAGACATGATAGGAATTATTTCAATGGCATTTGCTTTATTAGGTTTACTTATGACATGGTCTCTTGCTAAAGCCGCAGGTGATGCAGATAAACGGATTGAGGAATTCTATCAGACTTTTCTTCTTGGAGAGGAGAGTCAGGATGGGAGTGGTTCAAAAAAAGTTCAGCAGACGGCATAAGCATAAGTTGTCAGCAGAAGAGAAACTTGAAAGGGATCTTAAGGATTGTATGAAATGCAAATACTTCTGGGGAAATAATAACAGGTGCATCAATAATAAGTGCTATCGGGAAAAGAAAAAAACTGAGATTAAGAAACCGGCGAGTGAATGCGATAGATGTCCTTATAATAATGGCAGTGGATATTGTTTCCCTTGTATGAAGAAAATCCTTGGAAAGTAGAGGCAGTAATGAATTTCAGATTTAGATTGAAAAGGAGGAAGCAGACGATGAATAACAAAATCGAAGTAATTGGTATTGACCACGGCTGGAGTAATATTAAAACCTCTTCACAGGTATTCGTTACCGGCGTGAAGGAAATTACAACTGAGCCTGCATTATATGATGGCGTTCTTGAGTATAAAGGAAGATATTACAAGGTCGGAGGAAACAGACAGGAAGTAAAAAGCACAAAGACAGAGGACGATACATTTTATCTTTTGACTCTGGCAGCGGTTGCGAAGGAATTAAGACGAAGAGGCTTGTGTGAAGCAAAGGTGTTCTTGGCGGTAGGACTACCACTGACACGATTTGGCAGCGAGAAGTCCGAATTTGTAAAGTATCTTACAGCGGAAAAGGATATTGAGTTTCTGTTTGAGAATATCAGGTATCATGTGGTAATTGAAAATGTTGCAGTATTTCCACAATGCTATGCGGCAGTTGCGGATAAGCTTCAGACCTTCAATAAGAAAACCTTGATAGTGGATATCGGCTCATGGACGATTGATATTATGCCGGTTGTAGATAAGGTTCCGGACGAATCAAAATGTGTGACCATTCCGAAGGGACTGATAACCTGTATGAGAACCATCAACGAGCAGTGTGTAAGACAGTTAAATGGTGAACTGGATGAGTCTTTTATTCAGGATATTATGAGGTATGGCAGGTGTGAGATTGACAGAAAGTATTACGATATTGCGAAAGCAGAAATCGAAGCTTTTTGCGAGAAGGTGTATAACTCAATCAGAGAGTATGGATACAACTTATCAACAACACCCATTGTATTTGTAGGAGGCGGAGCATCAGTTATGAAACTGTTTGGAGGACTTTCGCAGAGCAATATTACTTATATTCTGGATGTTAAGGCAAATGCCAAGGGCTATGAACAGTTGGCTATGATGGCAATTAGAAAGATGAAAAAGTTGGCATAGGAGGTGTGGCAGATGGCATTAGACCATATTATTAAGCAATCATGCAGGTTCAATATTAAGAATCCCCAACATCGCAAGGTTAATGATGTTTTGGTGAACTTAGACCCGGAGATATGTAAGTCAAAGAGCCAGTTTTTGATAAATGCAGCTGAATATTATATCGACCATTTTGGAAAAGAAGCATTTACAGAAGCAAGAAGAGATGACAGCCCTTATGTTACAAAGAAAGAACTGAAAGATATCGAGGAGAGAACTGTGGAAGCAGCAGTTACGGAAGCAAGAAACGAAGTGATTCGGTTACTCGGAGGCGTAATTGCAGGATGTACCAACCTTTCAGCTTTACCGCAGAGGGCAGTTACCGAAGAGGTTAAGCAGGAAGAGGAACCGCAGGATGATGATACGATTTCAGATTATGCATTAAGCTATTTGATGGATGGAATGGAGGAATAGGTATGGCAGGAAGATTTTTAGCCGGATTGGGCAATGTATTAGTAGCAATATTGAAAGCAATCGCATGGCTGATATTAAATGCGTTGCAGTTGGTCCTG
>CAZLZH010000140.1:0-2711 GCA_964563955.1 uncultured Bacteroides sp.
AGATACAGATGCATTTATCCGATGTGCAAAAGCTGAAATCACAGATATGCTCCATCTTATTTTACACTGAGGTATTTTTTTCTCAACCTTCTTTCTTGGAATTCCCTATACTTGAATTATACAGGAAGCTCCTAAAATATAATATTTCTTCTAAAAGAAGATATTTATTCTCGGACAACTGATATTTCAACTGATGAACTTCATTGGGTATAACAAGCCACTGTGCACTATTGTTTGGCAGTATTTTTTGTATTCTAAGGTTAACTCTGTCATCTGAGGTTTTCAAATCACTCACAACATTAGGCAGAGGAAACTAAAAAATCACTCTGTAAAAATAGGATTTAATTTTCATATACGAATAAAAACTCTAACGCTACCAGTTTATGGCAATACAAAATAACAGAGCCGACAAAACTGCCGACTCAATTCTTCAAAAACTGCACAATTATAATTTTTGCGGATACTTCTCAAGCTGATGAAAAATACCTGCAATATTCACGATATCTTCTTCTATACCAAACACGACAATATAATCCATCTGCGGAACAACCGCTTCATGATACCCCGTATGAAAGAGAAATTTTTAACCAAAAACTGACAGCCACTAAATGACTGCCAGTTTATATGCCTGATTGAGTAATATTATGAATTCTGTTGTACCCATCTGACAAGTATATACTCCCAATCCTGTCTGTCTTGCAATATACGCAAAATTGTTACCTCTGATTGTTCCTTATCTACAGTAAAAAACAATAAATATGAATCATACGATTTAATATGTATATCATATCCCCGATATTGAAATCCTGTCGCCTTATATCCCAGCGGAAATAATCTCAAATCATCCACAGCCATTTTTATCTTATCTGTAAATCTTTGTGCCAAACCCCGATATTTAAACGTATCCAGTATATATTGCTTCTTTTCTTTGATATCATTCCTGCTACTATATGTATATCTTATTTTATACTTCTTCTGTTCCATAAAAGTTCCTATCTAATCAAACTGCATCAATTTCTGCCCACATTTCTTCTTCTGTCAATACCCGACCATTTTCCATATCGTCTATTGCTTCATCCAACTTGGACATTAAAACTTCTGCTGCTTCATCTATATTATCCTGATAAGTTTTTGTTGCATGTGCTGCTGACATATATCTCATCCTTTCATAAAAATCAATTTGCCATATCTTCAGTATGTGCAAATTCTGAAACAAATATCACTCGTTACAATCATAAAACTGATTTTATTTTTCTCTTGTACTATAGCATATTTTCCTTCTTATAGCAATGTCGTAAATACCACATTACAAAAATTATAAAAACTGACAGCCACTAAATGACTGCCAGCTTTTTTGTCTGATTTATCTGAAAAATAACACTACAGGTTTCTAATATTCTACAGAATCATCTGTACCATAACCCTCGTATTCATCGAACACCTGACGACCTATTATTTTGTTCAATTCATCTCGTATAAGGACAAGGTCTTCCTCACTGTATTCATGGTCAGCAGTGTCATCAAAGTTAAATGCCAGATATTCTGGCTCTAACTCGCAAGGATAATCACAATCTGTCATGTCGCCGCCAAAATAGTCATTTACAAAAAGCGTTATGAATCTATTTAACTCAGCATCTTCAAGAGTCTCTTCCTGTGTCAATACAGACGTAAACGCTTCATAGTGAGTATGCCCATAAGAGCAGCCGCTCCGTAGAGCGGCGTGTTTGCTACTGTTTCCTGCACTCAGCAGGAAGTTTATCTGACCACGGAAGTAAATCCTTACAGAAACTCGTATCATGGTCATCCATGTGTTTCGGGATTTCTTCCAGTAAATATTCAAAATAATTATAAGGTTTTAGGTTGTTCGCTTTTGCTGTTTCTGCAATGCTGTAGATGATTGCACTTGATTCGGCTCCGGCAATGGTGTCAATCATTACCCAGTTCTTTTTGCCGACACAGAATGGACGAATTGTCTGTTCTGCAGCATTGTTATCAAGTGGAACTTCGCCATCTTCAAGGAATACCCGGAGATATTTCTCCTGATTGATGGAATAGGTAAACCCGTTTGCAGTCTTGCTCTTTGCCGGAACTTTTAACAGATTCTGTTTTACCCACGCAAAGTAAGCATAGACGAGTGGTTTGACTGTCAACTGCCGATGGTAAAGATGGTCTTTCGGATTCATATCTGAAAGTTTATTGTCTTCACGATAGATTGCCTGGATCTGTTTCAATGCCAGGTATGCAAGGGATGACTTCTGCGAGGCCTTTGGTAAAGCCTTTACCGCTTCATCAAACCGCCGTCTGGCATGTGCCCAGCACCCTGCAACCTTCAGGTCTTCGCGTTCTTTTTCTATCGTGTGATAGACCTGATAGCCATCCGTTACACAGACACCGGTGAACGCTTTTAAAAACTCCCTTGGATGGCCTGCATTCCGGGTAGGCTGATACTCGTACAGGACGATCTGTTTATCCCGGTACATCTTTCCGGTGCGATAAACCCACATGTAGTGCTTCGCACCTTCTGTACGGTTTTCTTTTGTAACACGCACCGGTGTTTCATCAGCCTGGAGCACATGATAATGATAGAGTTCTTCATGAAAATAATCATACAGAACAGACAGATATCTTTCTGCACACTGGATGGTCCAGCGGGCCATATGAAGTGCTATACTAATGTTGTAACAGAAGTGGCTAATAAGATATAATAAATT
>CAZLZH010000141.1:0-2702 GCA_964563955.1 uncultured Bacteroides sp.
ATATTGCTATGCATACATTGGATGGCGGCCGTATCGGTATCGCAGCTCAGGCACTTGGTATTGCTGAGGGCGCTCTTGAGACAACTGTTAACTATGTAAAGGAAAGAAAGCAGTTTGGCAGATCAATCGCTCAGTTCCAGAATACACAGTTTGTACTTGCTGATCTTGCTACAAAGATTGAAGCTGCAAAGCTTCTTGTTTACAAGGCTGCAAGAAAGAAGGATGAGTATCAGGCAGGTGCTAAGGTTTCTTACTCTGTAGAGGCTGCTATGGCTAAGCTTTACGCTGCTGAGGTTGCTATGGAAGTGACAACGAAATGTGTACAGCTTCATGGCGGTTACGGTTACATTAAGGAGTACGATGTAGAGCGTATGATGAGAGATGCTAAGATCACAGAAATCTACGAGGGTACTTCAGAAGTACAGCGTATGGTTATCTCAGCAAACATCTTAAAGTAAGGAGGTACTTATCGTGAAGATTATCGTATGTATTAAGCAGGTACCTGATACAAAGGGTGGCGTACAGTTCAACCCGGATGGTACATTGAATAGAGCAGCAATGCTCACAATAATGAACCCGGATGACAAGGCAGGTCTTGAGGCTGCACTTCGTTTGAAGGATCAGTATGGCGCTGAGGTCACAGTTCTTACAATGGGTCTTCCAAAGGCTGCTGATGTTCTTCAGGAAGCAATTGCTATGGGCGCTGACAAGGGAGTTCTTGTAACAGACCGTGTACTTGGCGGTGCTGACACATGGGCAACATCAACAACGATTGCAGGTGCACTCAGAAAGCTTGACTATGATTTGATTATCACAGGCCGTCAGGCTATTGATGGTGATACAGCACAGGTTGGACCACAGATTGCCGAGCATCTTGGACTTCCGGTTATTTCCTATGCACAGGAGATTAAGGTCGAGGGTAACAGTGTGGTTGTAAAACGTCAGTATGATGACGGTTATCATATGGTTAAGGCTCAGATGCCATGTCTTATTACAGCACTTTCCGAATTAAATGAGCCGAGATACATGACACCGGGTGGAATTTTTGATGCAGTGAATGCAGAAATTACAACACTTGGAAGAGCAGATCTTATTGATGTAGATGATTCAAACATCGGTTTGAACGGTTCTCCTACAAAGATTGCCAGAGCTTCTGACAAGGTTAAGAAGGGTCAGGGTGAGATGGCTCCAGAGGACGCGGATCCGGTAAGCTACATTGTTGGTAAGTTAAAAGATAAGCATGTAATTTAATTATAAAGGAAAAGTGGTGAATAAAATGGGCGCAATGAATGCAGAAGAAATCGCAAAGTACAAGGGCGTGTTCGTCTTTGCACAGCAGGTAGATAATGTATTAAGTGGTATTTCCTCCGAGTTGATCGGAGAAGGAAAGAGACTTGCTGAAAAGCTTGGCACAGAGGTAACAGCAGTTTTGATCGGTTCCGGCGTTTCCGGATTGGTAGACGAGCTTGCTGCTTACGGTGCAGATAAGGTAATCGTTGTTGACGATCCTGAATTAAAGAATTACAGAACGGAGCCATATGCTCATGCACTTGCTTCCGTTATCAATGAGTATAAGCCTGAAATTATGTTAGTTGGTGCAACTGCAATCGGTCGTGACCTCGGTCCTACCGTATCCGCAAGAGTTGCAACAGGACTTACAGCAGACTGTACATTGCTTGAGATTGGTGATTTCCCAATCAATCCGATTCCGGGTAAGGAGCAGAAGCACAATCAGCTTCTTATGACTCGTCCGGCATTTGGCGGAAACACAATCGCAACAATCGCATGTCCGGATAATCGTCCGCAGATGGCTACGGTTCGTCCTGGTGTTATGCAGAAGCTTGACAAGGTTGCAGGCGCAAAGGCAGAGGTAATTAATTACAATCCGGGCTTTACACCGAACAACCGTTATGTAGAGATTCTTGAGGTTGCAAAGGCAGTTTCTGATATCAAGGATATTATGGATGCAAAGATTCTTGTATCCGGCGGCCGTGGTGTTGGTTCCGCAGAAAACTTTAAGATTCTTGAGGATTTGGCAGAGGCACTTGGCGGACAGGTTTCCTGCTCACGTGCTGTTGTTGATTCCGGTTGGAAGCCAAAGGAGCTTCAGGTTGGCCAGACAGGTAAGACTGTTCGTCCACAGCTCTATTTTGCAATTGGTATTTCCGGTGCTATCCAGCATGTTGCTGGTATGGAAGAGTCCGATATCATCATTGCAATCAACAAGGATCCGGATGCTCCGATCTTTGATGTTGCAGATTATGGTGTAGTCGGTGACTTGAATAAGATTGTTCCTGCATTGACAGAGGCAATCAAGGCAGAGCTTGCTGCAAAATAATAAGTGTATTTATACAGGGGCTGTCACATTCGGCAACGCCAGATAAGGGAGTTTTTATGTATGACACGGTGTAACTCAGTAAAAGGGGTTACACCGTTTTCCTTTTTGGTGTTATTTTTAAAATTGTGGGGTATAATAATTGCATACATTTTTTGTTTTTTGCGTGCGGAAAGTTGGTGCCTGTTTGAGTAAAAAAGAAATTTTAAAAATGATAATTGAAAATAACGGCGGTATTGCAAAAACTTCGGATTTTGCTGCTAACGGGATAAATAAATACGAGGTAGCAGTTTTTTGTAAAGAAGGAGTCATTGAAAGAATTCGCAGAGGATTTTATCAACTCCCCCAAAGTAAAAATATTACAGAA
>CAZLZH010000142.1:0-2681 GCA_964563955.1 uncultured Bacteroides sp.
AATCCCAAATCACTTCCTGATTTTGTAATTCTTCCAATGTAAACCGGATTTCCTTTTCTTCTTTGTATTCCGGTAATGTATATTCTTTATGTATCATCTGCCCGTATGTAAGTATCTTATCCAAAAAAACATATTGATCTGTATCTTCATCATACGCAGCAATTCTTAAATCAATACCATTTGTAACAACTATATATTTTGCACCTATCGTATCAGAATATCTGATAGCCTGTTCAGACACATTATCTGTGAGAAACACCTTCTCATTCTTACATTCAATCACGGTAACAGGATAGAGACACTGCTCCTCTTCATCATACATATGAATAACAATATCCGCTCTTCCGGAAGCTCCTTCCACATAGTAAGACATCGGTACTTCCAATAAAATCATATCTTTCGGGACTCCATATTGATGTTCAAATAAAGCTGCCACCTTTTGTCTGATGGTTTCCTCCGGAGTGATTTCTATGAGTTTCTTACGATAAGTGTCATAATAACAGTCTTTACCTTCTCGTTTATAAATCGCAGGTAATTCGACATGCTTTAGTAAGTTTTCAATTACCAATCCCGTCACTCCTTTCTGTCAGCATAGAATCACACTCCAAGTATCTCATTGGTGTATTGAAACAGCACCAAATTAAGCTGATAAATATCATACTGCTTATCAATGATTGCCTTCTGTACAATCAAATCAACCTTACTGCTTGGACTAAACGCCCAGTCCGCCCTAGACAGCAAATCCTTTGCCTGTTCCAAATCTAATTCCAGCGCAATACAAAGAGCCATCACCGTCTTTTTCTTAGGATGATACTTTTCATCACACTGTATCTTTGAAAAATGCTTTCTATCCAGATTCGCCCTTTTCCAGACATCCTTATTGTCCATTCCAGACTTACCAATCAGTTCAAACAGCTTATCATGGAAAGACATTCCTACATTTTCCAATTCCTCTTCCAGAGACATCGCTTTCTGTGGCATTGGAACAGACATAAGCAGTTCCGGCTCACTCTCTTCTGCCTCCGTATAGCGGCTACATTCTTCATAGACTTCCGAATCGTATGTTATATCAGATTCTATTCTACTACGCCTGAATGGTCGCCTCGAATATTCGGTTCTACGCTTTTGTCTGATATAATTTGCATCAATAAATGAATCAATTTCTCCAACAAGCTTTCCGGAAAGCTGAAAAGATTTCTTGTCAAAGACTACCAGAATAATCTGCATTTCATTTTCCAAAAGAAACTCGCTGAAAACAGATACAGCTATTTGCAATGCCTTGTCTTTTGGAAAACCATATACTCCTGTTGATATCAAAGGAAATGCAATGCTCTCACATTTTAACTCCACTGCTTTCTGTAAGGACTTCCTGTAGCAACTCTCCAGAATATCAAATTCATGATGAACACCATCCTCCCATACAGGACCAACTGTATGTATGATGTACTTCGCATTCAAGTTATATGCTCCGGTAACTGCACTTTCTCCCCTTACAATCTTTCCAATCTTTGTTCTCTCTGCAAGAAGCTGTTCCTTGCCGGCAGCCTCATAAATAGCAAGGTCTGTACCACTGCCACATATTGGATTTGGATTTGCTGTATTTACAATGGCATCCGCTGTAACCTTTGTTATGTCATTGCGTACTATCTTAAATGGCATCCGGCACCTCCTTATTGCTCAAGATACTTTTCAGCACGGTATTTCTCTAATAATGGCAAGTTCTTATTCGCACAACTAATTCCCCATTCCGATTTATTGGATTGACCCGGCTTATCATATTTTCTATATAGCAATGCTTCGTTCAGATTCTGCCATGCTGTTGCAGGTATCACATATACATCCGGCAAACGACCATCCACAAATTTCAGAAAACACACAAGTCTTTTACTATCGTTGCAATCCATTAACTTATCTGGAATAAATGCATAATTTCCTTTTAGCAGGCTCTTTACCTGTATCTCATAGTAAATACCTGAATTTTTACTTGCGACAAAATCAACTCCATGATCATCTACTTCCGATGTATATATGTCATATCCATACGAAGCAAATTCCATTTTTGCATAATACTCAGCATATCGACCTAGCTGCATAGGTCTTAAATCTGACCATTTCATTTTTGGCATATCTATCACACTCCAATCTATGAATACAACTTATCCACTTCTTTTTCATACACTGATTCTGTCACAGAATCAAACAAAACCCATTCTACAAGGTCAAAGCTATTCTTGTTATCCTCCAAAAATCGGCTGACCGTCTTGACCGCAATTTTTGCTGCAAGTTCTACCGGGAAACTATATACTCCGGTTGAAATAGAAGGAAATGCGATACTTCTTATCTCATGCTCAAGTGCCACCTGCATAGAATGAAAGTAGCAACTTGCAAGAAGTTCCTCTTCCTTACTTCTGCCGCCATTCCAAATCGGACCCACAGTATGTATCACATAATCGCATGGCAGATTATATGCTTTTGTAATCTTTGCCTGACCTGTCTCGCAACCATGAAGAGTCCTACACTCTACTAAAAGTTCCGGTCCTGCTGCCCTGTGAATGGCACCGTCAACTCCACCACCTCCTAAAAGAGAGTTGTTTGCAGCATTTACGATTGCCTGAACATCTGTAATTTTTGTAATATCACCTTTTACCGTTTTGATTAAATACATCTTACCACCTGCCTGA
>CAZLZH010000143.1:0-2645 GCA_964563955.1 uncultured Bacteroides sp.
AGAAATTATGAAATTAAAGGTATCTAAGGAATCTGCAAGCGGATTAAATACAGAATTTGTAAACGTAGAAACTGGTAGACACATCCCGTTAGAGCAGGCTGTTGCGCAGATAAGCAAGGGTAATAAAAACTATGAAAATTATCAAGTGGTAAACAAATCTGATGGAACAACCTATATTCGTTCAAAGGCGGACGGGATAAAGAAAAATAATATTGAGGAGTAAGACAAGATGAAGAAAAAATATATATCTGATGAGTGGAAATTAAAGCAAAAAGGTCACGAAAACTTTGATTTTGTAGATGTGGCGGTTAATGATGACAATTTGCTTTTTATAGATCCGTGTTTAATTGAAAGATGGAATGATGCATGGGCTATCAAAGCAATGAAGCATATAAACTCATATTTTGATAATTTGTTCAAAGCATATGGTACGGGCAATAGAAAATATATGAGATGTTTGCTGTCACATGCGGGGGAGCAAAATGCAACCAGATTGGGATATGGTAATGGCGATAATGGCAAAGGTAATACAGCTGATGGTTTGTTGGAGATATTTCAACCATTGGAGCAATTGATAAGTTTAATTAAAACAATTGGAAAAGCGGAAGATTTGCCTTTGTTGATACCAGGCTTCGCAGAAGATGGCATGTCGGATTTACTTACAAACATTCTTCATGAATGTTTGAATGAATTTACAATGGAGCAAATGCATAAATATGGCATTCAAAGTAATGGCACGAAAATGTTTTACACATGGGACGTGCATGCTGGTGAATGGAAGAAGGTTGATAAACCGGTTTGTTTTGTTAACGGCAAAGAGCTGCTTCTTGTTCCTAAAAATATTGTTAGAAAGAACTATTTGTTTGGAGTGAGTCAGTATTTTACAAGAATTATTTTGGAGAGAATGCTTGATGAAGGTGGTTATCGAGATGCTGACGGAAAGGCAATACCTAAGAAAGAGATTGTAAAATCCAAAAGATATTCTGGTGAACATTGGCAATATGATGAGACAATCAAGTATACAGTAGAGAACAATGATGCATTAGACGAGTACCATCGAAAGCTACCGGGATTCTACATGGAACATGGGAAACCCATGACAGATGAGGATCTTGACTTTGTAATTTATGGATATGTAGTTGCTAAAAGTGCATAACTAAAAGTGTGGCACTGTAGTTTTCCTAACTTACAGTGCCACAGAAATAGCAGGAGGAATAATAAATAATATATGAAAGAAAAGCAAACTTTTGCAGAGAAACATCCCAAAATTAACTTTTTAATAGGATTACTGTTATTGATAGGAATGGTGATAGCAGCGGTATTACTTGTTAAATGGTTTTTTGGCGTGGTGGGAAGTTGGATTGTAAGTGTAGTTAATTTTGTAGAAAACTTTGTAAACACATCTGATCAAGTTATTGTGGTAGCTATGATAACAGGTGCTGTTTCTATCACCGGTGTAGTCATCAGTTCAATCGTAGCCAAGATAGTGGAATATAAGTACAACGTAAAAAAGTACTTATATGATAAGCGTGAAGAACCATATAAGCAATTTGTAGAAATGATTTATAAAATAATGGAAGATTCCCAAAAAAAGGATGGAGAGAAGATGACAGAGGAAGAAATGACTAAAATGGTTTCGGAATTTTCTAAAGGTCTTACTTTATGGGGATCAAACAGAGTTGTGAAAAAATGGCTGAAATATAGAAAATCATCGATAAAAGGTGATAAAAATATCTTGTGGGAAATGGAAGATATAATTTATGAAATAAGGAAGGATGTGGGCCTCGGAAGAAGACTTAAAAAGGGTGATATGTTATCATTTTTTGTTAATGATATAGAAAATTTGAAGTAATTTCGGAAATGGATATATATAGATAAGAAATATTAGGTTTTGTACGAGAGAGGAGATGGAAATGTGGATATATTACTGATGATGTGGTTCGTTATAGATATGGTGCTTTTAATAATATTACCGTTCAGGAAAACTGTGACAAAATCTAAATTTCATAAATATATTCATTCATTTCTTGACATAGTAGCGTTATGTAGAGCTGTGGCAGTTAGCGATAAAATGAATGGAGAGAAAAAAATATGCATTATTAAAAGTAATTTAAGTGAGCTATTTGCAAATTATTCTGATTATAAGGAGAATCAAAACTGGGTTATGGTAATACCGTTATGGATAGCTGCTTTGTTTGAGTTTTATGTTACTGATAAAATAAGTGATGATGCAAAACTTATTCTGCTGAAGTCTGTTGATGAAAGTGTAAGAGCTGATATAAGTATCTTTTTGCAAAGTTTTTGGGCTGATATAGAGAGAAAAGAACTTAAAGATGGCATTTCGAAATATATACAGTTATTTGAAGAAAAACTATATGGTTAAACAGTTGGTAAGGTGTTTGAGTGTTTATAGAAGTGCAGAACTCCTCCCTCAAAGAGAGGGAGGAATATTCTGTTAAAACACCTCTAAACTATCCTCCGCATCCACCCGTGCCTGCATCTCGCCATCGAGCGCGAGCCTTGCATATTCCAGTGGATGATCAATTGCCAGAGCATTCAGACACCTCTGGGAATTGGGAGTGGTTCGTATCCCGGATTCTGCCTGATTACAGTCAATCCGGAGGATGTAGCCGTTATAGTGGTTG
>CAZLZH010000144.1:0-2635 GCA_964563955.1 uncultured Bacteroides sp.
CATTACACGCACAAATACAAGGCATAGTTATAGATGGGCTATCATCCTACATACCTTGTTCCAACTGTCCTGTCAGATTGAAAGACCTAATGTCTAACAATGACCCATGTTACATGGATTTAACCCTGACGCTGTTTGTGCTTTGGATTTTCGCAGATTATGCGAACACTGCCTTTTCTTTTAATGACTTTGCACTTATCGCAAATTGGTTTAACTGATGCTCTAACCTTCATTAAAATACTCTCCTTTCCAAAAAGTCCGCTACGAATTAACATGATAACATCTTCCATAGCAGAATGCAAGTAAAAAAATAAAATTTATTTTGCTCTCCATGTAATTCTGCCCTTTGTCAGATCATATGGAGATAAAACCACGGTAACCTTGTCGCCCGGAAGAATTTTGATGTAATTCATTCTGAGCTTTCCACTAATGTGTGCAAGAACCTTTAATCCGTTCTCTAATTCAACCTGAAACATTGCATTTGGAAGTTTTTCCAATACGGTTCCTTCCATTTCAATCTCGTCTGCCTTTGGCATATAATATCCTCCTTATTTTTGGATGCTAACTTTCGATTCCCTCTGCTTTTGACAAAATCTCCGGCTCTCCCTCGGTAATCAGCACCGTATTTTCATAATGTGCTGAACGTGAACCGTCCGCAGTGACAACCGTCCAATCATCATCCAGCCAACACACCTCATATGATCCGATATTGATCATCGGTTCAATCGCTATTACCATTCCCGGTCGAAGCTTCGGTCCTTTTCGGTGTCTCTTAAAGTTTGGCACCTCCGGTGCTTCGTGCAGATTTGCACCTACACCGTGTCCGACCAAATCCCGAACCGCCGAATATCCTCTCTTCGTAATATATTCAAAAACTGCGTTTGATATATCCGCTATGTGATTTCCGGCTTTACATTGCTTTAGCGCTTCAAAAAAGCTTTCCCTCGTTGTACGAATCAGTGCTTCCGACTCGGAATCTATCGTTCCGACACCGTAAGTTCTGGCAGCATCCGAATGATACCCCATGTA
Organism: uncultured Bacteroides sp.; assembly: GCA_964563955.1. Classification (GTDB taxonomy): domain Bacteria; phylum Bacillota; class Clostridia; order Lachnospirales; family Lachnospiraceae; genus Coprococcus_C. The sequence continues at coordinate 1,030 of CAZLZH010000144.1, forward strand.
CAAAACTCCGGCATCTAAGCTTACGATATCACCCTCCTGCAGGATTCTGTCCTTCGATGGAATCCCATGTACAATCTCATCATTTACAGATACGCAGATGGATGCAGGATACCCCTGATAATTCAGGAAGGATGGTTCACAGCCAAAGCTCCGGATTACTTCTTCGCCCCGCTTATCAATGTCATATGTGGATATGCCCGGTTTTATGATTTTTTTCAATTCCTCATGCGTGATGGCGAGAATCCTTCCCGCCTCACGCATAAGCTCTACTTCATGCTCTGATTTTATTATTATAGCCATTTTGACTCCACTTGTATGGTTCTTACTCCCCTAAAATAGCCACAATTGCTTCAAAGACGTCCTTCATATCCTTTGTTCCGTCTACCTCGGCAATTACGCCCTTCTTTGTATAGAAGTCAATCAACGGCTGTGTCTGCTCATGATATACTTTCAAACGATTCAAAACTGTCTCCGGCTTATCATCGTCTCTCAAGATTAAATCTGCACCACACGCATCACACTTGCCCTCTACCTTTGTCGGATTATATACGACATGATAGGTTGCTCCGCATCCGACACATGCTCGTCTGCCGGACATTCTGTTTACGATATTCTCATCCGGTACTTCCACATTGACAGCATAATCAATCTTTTCGCCGTTTGCAGAAAGTGCTGCATCCAGTGCCTCTGCCTGTGGAATTGTTCTCGGAAATCCATCGAGAATATAACCGTTTTTGCAGTCATCCGCCTTGAAACGGTCCATAATCAAATCTACTACCAGCTCATCCGGAACAAGAAGTCCCTTATCCATGTACTCCTTTGCCTTTGCGCCAAGCTCTGTTCCGTTTTTAATATTTGCACGGAAGATATCTCCGGTTGAAATGTGTGGAATACCATACTTCTCAGCCAGCATCTTTGCCTGTGTTCCCTTACCTGCACCCGGTGCACCTAACATAATAATCTTCATGCTGCGTTCCCTCCATATTCTATATACTTGTTTTCCCTATAACCAGGAATAGGAATGTACCCTTCGGATACACTCCTGCTCCTTTTTTTGACCTTTAATCGTTCAGGAATCCCGAATAATTTCGAACAATCATCTTGGACTCTATCTGATCAATCGTCTCAAGAACTACACCGACAATAATGATGAGGGATGTACCGCCAAATGACACATTTGCACCGAACATTCCGTTAAAGAAAATCGGAATAATTGCCACAATCAGCAACCCAACTGCACCGATAAATACGATGTAATTCAAAATTTTATTCAAATAATCCTGTGTCGGTTTTCCCGGACGGATTCCCGGAATGAAGCCTCCGCTTCTCTTTAAGTTGTTTGCAACCTCCATCGGATTAAACGTTACCGATGTGTAGAAATATGCAAAGAATACAACTAACAGGATATATACTAACAGACCGATATTTGCCCATGGATATGCAGGATTAAACCAATAATTTGAATTCATGCCTCTCAAAATCTTTGCCCAGACTCCCGATGTTTTAATACCAAACATGTTCACGATTACCATCGGAACCGAGAGAATGGAGGATGCAAAGATGACGGGAATTACGCTGGAGGTATTGACCTTAAGCGGAATGTGGC
>CAZLZH010000145.1:0-2598 GCA_964563955.1 uncultured Bacteroides sp.
GTAAGCGCTTAGTTTCGGGGTGCATCCCAAATGCGATTTCCGGATCTCACGCTAGAAATCCGGAACACAAGCGTTTTGCTCTATTTTATGCTACATAGCTCCTTCACACTTTCATTCCAGGGAGCTAGTTTTTCAAGTTCATCATCTGACATTTCTTTGTTTGGTCTTTGCTCAAACAGGAAATTCAGATATTGATACAAATCCAGACCATAGGTCTTTGCCATCTCAACAATCGTAAGATACAGGGTGTTAGCCTGTGCACCTTCCGGTGTATCAGAGAATAGCCAGTTCTTACGGCCTACGGTTACCGGGCGAATGCTGTTTTCACTCAGATTATTGCTAAAGCTGCAACGACCGTCTTCCAGATAGGTCATTAGGAAAGCTTCACGATTTTTGATATAGGTGATTGCTTTCTTCAGTTTCCCGTTGCTACCCGGATTTACTTGATTTAGCCACGACAAAAAGCCCTCAATAACCGGCTTTTCGTCTTTGAGGCGGCGATTGTATATTTGTTTGTGGCTGAGACCTTTTTCTCTATAAGAGCGTTCATATGCGAACAGCTTCTCACAATAGAGGAATCCCTGGACTGCCGGATTGGTGTAATCCTTATCCATTCCCTTTGGAATGGACTCCAACAGATATCTCCGGATATGTGCCCAACAACAGCATCGGTTTGTTTCCTTTACTTTGTTGTACCCCTGATATCCATCAGCCATAAGATAGAATCCGGGTTCGATTCCCTTTAAGAATCGCTTGGCATTTTCTCCTGCTCTTGTAGGAGTGTAATTATAGAGGATGATAGGATTCAGTCCATCCTCTCCGGTACGGATTACCCAGAAGTAAGATTTCGTCTGGGCTCGTCTGTCCTCTTCGTTCAGTACCTGTACCGGCGTTTCATCCATCATCAGAAATCTTCGTTTTAAAAGTTTCCGATGGAAGAAATCATACATTGGCTGCAAATACTCCTGACCGGCAGTGATCAGACATTTTGCCATGGTACTTCGGCTAATCGGAGCATTCAGCTGCCGGAAGTCTTTCTCCTGACGATACAGTGGAAGATATAATCCATACTTCTGATAGCCGATAAATGATAGCAACGACTCAGACATGTAGCTTCCCGGAATCAGAGCAGGCTTTCCGTTATCTTTTACAAACTGTGGTTCTTCCGTATCTTTACATTCCGGACAACCATAAGTAGTAGCGATATATTCGATTCGTTCAATCTTAGGTCTTGTGTAGATAATCTCACTACGGATGACCTCAGTGCCGATTGGAATCATCTGAGTTCCACAGACAGAACAGATTTTATCCTCATCCGAAAGCGTATCAACCATTACCTGTCTGGTAGGGATGTTTGCAAACTGTTCTTTGAGGGTAGGCTTTTTCTTTCGAGGCTTCTTTGGAAGTTCCACCACTTCAGGTTCTATCAGTTCCAGTGGTTTTTCTTCCTCAGCATCGAACAGGCTCATCTGTCCGGGAAATTCCTCTTTCCTGCGTTCACTTGAGGAGCCGAAAAGCTTCTGCTTTAACCATGCCATTTCAGCTTTGAGATTATCATTCTCAGCCTGCTGTTTTGCAATGGTTTCATTCAGTGTTTTAATAGTCATATTCAGTTGTGAAATCAGATCCTTAAGTTCTGAAAGCTGGATATCTTTACTGCTTTTTGCCATGCTTTTGCTCCTTGTTTTACTATAAACATTATACCACAAAAACGTCAAAAAAGCTAGTAAAACCAACGGTTTTAAGCGGTTCGAAGAGCCTTCGGCTGCTCGATTTCAAGGCCCGACATCAGCCAGTCGAACTGCTGCCAGGTAATCGGTTTTATTTCGGAACTGTTACGTGGCCACCGGTACTTCCCATGGACCACATCGAGTCTTTTATACAAGAGAACATAACCATCCGGTTCACGTAAAAGCACTTTTATCCTGTCGCATCTTTTGCCACAGAAAAGATAGATGGCATGACTGTCAGGTTCTGTCTGCAGCTGATTCAGTATAATGGCACATAACCCGTCGATTGACTTACGCATATCGGTGTATCCGGTCACGATATAAATGTTATCTGCAAGGGAGATATCACCAAGCACGGCTGACACCTCCCAGATACTGCATGGCACTTTGAACCAGCTGCTGATCGGCACCATTAAAAAGTCGAAGTGTTACGTTGCCAACAATCAGCTCTGCTGCAACATCCGTGTTTTTACTTAAAGGTAGAGGATGAGCGTTTTGCTCTATTATAGGACTAGATACTTCCTGTTCTACCACATCCAGCTTAACCACTTCCTGAACAACAGCTGTTCCAACAGATTTGCTCTGTGAATCTGGAAAAGTATAGCCGCTTTTACGAAGCTTGCTGACCCAGTTATAAAAAGTACCGGGATTGATATCCCGTTGTCTGCACCATTGATAATCGGAGAGACCGCTTTGGCGACACTCCATGATGAGTTTAATCTGCTCATCTTTTCTAACGAATTTACGTTCCATAATGATTGGCTCCTTTAATATAGAGTAAAACACTTGCGTCTAGACTGTGTTTCCTTCCAATCATTATAGACAATCTGGCGTCCGCAGGGAATCCACCCTAAAATTAGGCGCTTAC
>CAZLZH010000146.1:0-2480 GCA_964563955.1 uncultured Bacteroides sp.
GCGTGAGATCCGGAAATCGCATTTGGGATGCACCCCGAAACTAAGCGCTTACTTTTTACAGATCTCTGTTTGCCAGATGTTCCTCAAAATATATCTCTAGCTAGGAGTGAATCTGCCCCGATTCTGACGATGTCCGGTCCATTTTCGAAATATCCATAGTTGCCAGATACAGCATTTTCAAGAGACTATCATCAGAAGGAAATATAGTCTTGGATTTTGTAATCTTACGAAGCTGACGGTTAAATCCTTCAATAGCATTCGTGGTATACATTAGAATTCTTACGGATTCCGGATATGTCTCTATATAAGGGAACTGATAAATGCCCTTCCGTCTATTGATCTGAAATAGCATCTTTTTCTTACCTCTTACGAAGCAATGATAATGGCGAAAGCGTTATTTAGATATAATATTCAGGGAAATTTGTCAGGTTAGAGATACGGCTTTTGAACAGGTATGGGCGCAGTCCAAGGCACTCGATATCATGAAGACAATTCTGCACAAGATGGTAAACATTGTAAATGATTACTATCTCTTAAATCAGAATGCTGTGCAGAACTATCTGAAAATCGGAAGGGAGCTGATGGAAGGGGATGAAGCCATACAGCTGTCGCTGACAGCCGTGCAAAGTGAGGGTATTGCACACAAGTGGGAGGTGTATAACCAGCCGATGGATACCAGAGATCACATGAAGAATTTGTACATGGCAGCCGGATATGACGTGACCGGCTGGGATACGGAGTAGATATGGGATATAAGATAGAATACCTGAAATGGTTTGAATGTTATGGGCAGGCGATGCAGCTGATTGGAACGCTGTATTCGGATTTGAACAGCATGGTGGAAATCGAGCAGGCAATCTGTAATTCGAGTGCCATACAGAGTGAGAGTGTCGATGCGTTAAAAAGCTATATAAAGGATGTGCAGTGGGGCTCTTTCCTGAATAACATCATGAATATGTGCAGTGAGGCAAACCGGATTATGAGCTTGTATATAACCGGACTTCAGAATTTTGATGCTTCAGTGGATGCAGTGATAGACGAGGAATATCTGATAGGGCTGGAAGAAAAGCTGAAAACTCTGGATATCGAGCTGTCGGACTTTACAGACAGCATGGAGGCAAAGGCAAAATCGGTCAGCCATATCGTAAGCCTTCCGTCTAAGACAAGTGAGAACATCAGCACGGGTATCGAAGCCATGGCAAAGGAAGTGGCACGCGTGCGGCATGACTTTACGGACTACGAGGAGCGAAAAGCGCAGGAATTTGAGAGCTTTAATGAGCTGATGAATGAATTTGTGCGGGCTGGGCTGTATCATGTAGAAGCCATGCCGGATGTCTTGAATTACAGCCGGACAAATGCTATGATAGACCCACTAAAGGACATGCCGGAGCATTACAGAAGATACAGGGAGGAGGTAAACTATTCGGACGAACAGGCGGCAAAGGACATACAGGCGATGCAGGATCTGATGGTTGTGTATGAAAACTACCGGAAATCAGAGGAGCAGATGAAGTATGCGCTGGAAACCGTTGTGGTAATGGCATCCTTACTGATGCCGTTTGGAAGCGGATATGGGGTGCTTTTCTTTACACTCTCGCGTATGACAAGTGCCGCATCCATTTATTACAATCTGGATAAGACCCTCGAGGCATATGATGCAGGCGTACTGGCGGATACGCGGAATGTGGAGCGGGAAGCGCAGGGACTTACGAACTTTGCCGAGGGAAGTCAGACGGAGGCAATCTATTCGATAGCGGGAAATCTGACAACATTTTATACGAGTTCGGTTGTGGCAGACTATGCGATGAAGCAGATGTTCTCCCTGGCTGATTATGATATCGAGCTTATCCCGAAAGAGACGGCAGTGCCGGAGGCGGAGTTTACAAAGTTTAAGCTGGAGACACCTAAGAGTAATAATGTTGATGTGCTGGAGGTACCAAAAGGTAGCGGTGGACAGCCGATAAAGGACGTTAGAAACCTAGAATTAAAGGTTGTGGGTACTTATGATAATAATTGTTATTTCACAAGATCTGTAGAGTTTAATGCAGGTTCTAATGGAACAGGATTTACTTATAAAATATATCAAAGAAATGACATTGATTGGAATATGGTTAGAAAAACTGGAGCCAAAAAGGGAAGAGGTTTGACTAATGCACAAGCTGCGGAAAAATATGGTTTAGCACCTATTCTTAATGATGGTTATGTTGCTACATTGCATCACTCACAACAGAAAAGTATTGGACCATTATTTGAGACTTCTACACGGTACCATAACATTTTAAATGCTAAAAAAGGACCACTCCATCCATATAAAGGTCAACTTAATCCGTTTAATCCTATGGATAGTGCAACAAGAGGTTTATTTCAAAAAGTAGATTCTATTGAATATTGGAAAGCAAGGGGAAGAGATGCTATGAAAGGAGTGCAATAAATTATGAGCGTTATAAAAAGGCTAAAAGAGATTTTGGATAGTAGCATAT
>CAZLZH010000147.1:0-2352 GCA_964563955.1 uncultured Bacteroides sp.
TATAGAATAAATTTCCTTTCCATCAAGCATGAATATTAATACATACTTATCTTTATTTTTATATATCTCTTTATAAACACTTTTACTTTTTCTTATAAATCTGTCAATTACTTTATCTCTTGGTATAGACCATGTTGAACCATAATGCTCCACAATTACTGTATCAAAATCTTCAGGGAACTGTGGTTCAAATGTTTCACTTTTGGGTATCTCAAAATAATATTGTTCATATTTTTTGAACATAACACCCTCTTGAACGGCTTGCTCACATATTTTCTTAATTTCATCACCGTCATAATATTCGCTGCATTTACTTTCATTTTTTTGCAGTGTCATTGCAAGCTTCCATGGTTCAATACCACACCACCTACTTCTATATCCGAAATCCCAATCCAAAAAGAAATCTTTATTAAATGCTACACACCCTTTCCCATGAAGCCTATAACTTATTCCCCTGACTTCAAACTCCATCTGTGATTTTTCCATTCTGTAAGCAAAAAAATCTTTCTTTGTTCTAAGGTTAATGTTTTCGCTATCATTAATCCCTTCTAACAAATTATTACAGGTATCTTCAACAGCTTTAATATATTCTTTTATGATTCTTTTAATTTTTTCTTCCATAAATGCTCCTTTTTCTCTCTAATTACTTAATTTTGCTGCATCTAGCAATTCTTGAAGCGACCTATAATAAGTTCCATCTGGAAGTAATTTTCCTAACTGTGAACTATGTAAATATTTAATAGGCACCCTATCATACCCTAACTGGCGAAAAGCCTCTAATCTATGATGTCCATCAACAACTAACACTTGTCCATTATGAACTCTTATTACTATTGGCGGCACAGTATTTGGTCCATTCTGCATAATTGCTTCTTTTATAGAAGCAACATTTTCTGGATATGTGTATGATTGTGTCTTTTGTAACTTATTGATATCGTAGCTATTTCCTTTTATTAGAGATGATAATTTAGTTTTTCTAACTTCTGTCTCCAGCTTAAATGGTGTAAACACCACCTCCGGTACTGCCGTCTCCTTCGGTAAAAGCTCGATATCATAATCAGCCAGTGAGAACATCTTCTCCATCGCATACTCTGATACAACCGCACCCGTATAGAAGGTTGCAAGATTGCCTGCTATCTCATAGACTGCCTCCGCCCGGCTTCCTTCAGAAAAATCCGTAAGTCCCTGTGCTTCCCATTCCACATCCCATGTATCCACCAGCACACTTGCATCATATGCCTCAACAGCTTTAATATTTATTAATTAACATCATGGATTTTAAATTGCTTCGCAACATCCATGATAGTTAATTAATAGACATGCAGGAGCAGTTGGATGTCCGAAAGTATAACCATAAATAAATTTTGTTTAGCTCATTCATTTTTTATACTATATTAAACTGTTCCGCTATTTTATATTTTTCTTCTAATTTTGAGAACCTATTATTTGTTTCTGAAAATACATCTTTTACTTCTCTTCTATGATCCTCAGCATAATCCTCTTCAATTTCATCACATATCTCCAGCAATATCTGTCTTAACTTTTCTTCGTATTTTTTTTCACACCTTACAATTAACAAATATACACAACTCGCTTGATTTGCCGAAAAAAACATAAAATTATTTGAACTCTTTTTTCTCATAATAAAGCTTTGTTTTTCTATATCAATTCTAACCATGTTCTCTTGAGTTATAGAAATACCTAGTAAATCACCTATTTTTCTTTCTATTATTCCCATAAATTCATTCTGAAATTGAAATTCATATTGACATATTTCCATAGCTGGTCTCCTTTCTACTGAACTACTCCATTTTTGACAATATAAGTTTTTCCTGTTCCATCAATCAATGTAATCTCTATATTAGCATAATCTTTACTAAATGCCTTTATTACATTATCGCAACTTGGACATATTTCTCTTTCTGATACAATAGTAATTTTGCCTTTTGCCTCATAATTCCCCCCAAGAATTTGATTATATTGCTCTATAATTTTATACTCTGTATCATTATTTCTAAGATATCCATTGATAATATCTATCTCGTTATCAGAATTTATTTTTAATACATCTTTACTATACGCAGGATTATCCACTGACGAAACCCATCCAGCCACTGGATTCTTAATACCATTTTTCCCTTTACTTCCATACTTGCTGAATGATTTGAGTTCTTCTATTGAATAACCCTCTATATCAGATGTTGAGTACGCAACATTTCCTATTTTATTGCCATAACTATCTACGACTTGATATTTATCGGGCAGCGAATTTCTTAACTCATTTAATTTAGTATTATTACCACTCTTTACCAACTTCTCATGACTGACCTTTCGTACCTCCAGCACGTCATC
>CAZLZH010000148.1:0-2351 GCA_964563955.1 uncultured Bacteroides sp.
AATGCTCTTTTTTCTTGTCTCGAAATATCCTGCCTGTTCTAAAATTTTATCTACTTCTATCAAAAAAATACTCCTATTCTGTAAAATAAGTGGCTATTTATTTCATAATACATTTGCATAATATTCATCATCCTCTGCTAACAGAGTATATATTTTTGTTTTTTCTAATTTTATTTCTGCACCACATACATAATTTGTGGATAATCCGATGCAACTACATCTATAACTGAATTAATTCCAACAATACAAATATGATGTAAACCTTCTCCATTTAAAATACCATCAGATTGTTCTATTAACCAATTAACAGATGTGTTTTTTCAGTTCTATCCCAACTTGATACTTTACCATCATTATTATTTAAAGATGTAATTTCTTTGCCATTCATTTTCATGCCAGATTTTGTTATACTCGATCAATCCATAAATAGTTTGATTTTGTTGTTTTTTAACCATTTCTGATCTATGCCATATAAAATGAACCCGTTAAATTCTATTCCGTCTACCGTCTCCAATACTTTTGCATAGTCATCAGGCAAATCAACCATAAGTTCAGTCCTGATTTCTTTAATAAATATCTTAATCTACTTTTTAGATGCTCCAATATTTATTCTCCTTCAATACACCACTGTCTTTCTTTTCCAGTTATTACAAAACAAATCATACTGAAACTTATAATCTACTCTGCCAAAGCTGTCCGCATTTGACAAACCAGCTTCACATATAACCTCAAATTCAGAGCTGTTACAAAAACGCGAAAAAATGTATCCTTGCGGTGGTTCTATCACTCCATTATCTTCCCCATCCCAATTAAATACCAGAATAGCATTTCTGTTATTCATTACATAAATCTTGCCATGGAATACCAAAATGTCACTTATTTCTTCAAGTTTAATTTCGCGTTTATCCGCATTTGTAAAAATTGTCAACAAAATTATCTGTATATTCAATCTCCATAAATTCACCTGCACCCTGTAAAATGACACCAATGCCGCCGTCAACGCCCTTATCCAAATATTCTACTATTTTATTTTCACGCACCGTTACTATTCAATTATTTTATTTATTTCTTCAATCCAACTGCTATCACTATCTTCAAATAGCTCTATAAACTTTCCAAAATTACTGCTGCCGGTAACCGAATCATCCAACGCTAAATCCTGCACTCTCTGGCACATATCCACATAATTCTCCTTAGTAACATATTTCATAACCTCTTGAATTTGATCCGCTCTTCCTTTGTAATTCTCCACTCCGGTATGTTTCTTTATTAAGGGCGCATTAACCGTTTTTGCAGGAGATTTCAGATTTTTATCTGTCCAGTGCTTGGATATTATCTGCATTGTACAAGGATTGCCAAACATAATCACTTCATCCGCAGCATTATCCACACCATGAAATTCATTAATCTTTCGTTTAATATCCTCGTACTGCTCATGTGGTTTCTTTTCCGTATCGCAGAACACAAGTATAAGCTCATCTGCTGCATTTTGGTATCGATCCTGATAACGCGCCGGAATATTCCCATTACCACCGGCGTTTACTAACGAGATATCATATTGCTCATGCCACACTTTCAAATCTTTCAAGCGATTTAGATACGCATATTCCTCATTGCCTTCACAAATAATACAGATTTTATGTTTATCAGAGAACCTAGGGATCTTATTTATCATCAGCATCATCCCCACTTACATCACCTTTAATACTAAGCAAAGAATTAATCAACTCCGGATCAGGCAATGCTCCAAGAGCACCTTTTCTATATTTTTCCACAACATCCGTCGTATCCCTCACACCCTGCTGTGCTGTAAAATCAGCAAGCGAATATACATATACACCATCTTCATCCTTATGGACAAACCAAATCTGCTCCTTTCGGAACATTCTCTTGCAATCCATAAGATTAATATCGTGAACTGTAAATATCATCTGTGCATTTGTATTCAATTCATTATTAAACATCGCAACAATTGCTCTGGTAAGTTTAAAATGAATACTACTATCCAATTCATCTACAACTAGAATTCGACCTTGTTCGAGTGCTTCTATAACATAGCTGGCAATAGCCGCAATCTTCTTTGTTCCTGTGGAATCAAACATCATACTTGGTACATGAACGCCTTTATATGTGGAAACAAGTCTAATTTGATCCATAATGTTCTCTGGAATATCAAGTACTTTCTCATCTGGTTTTTCGCCACTTTCGCCAGTTTTCAGTTGTATCTTATCCATATCCACATATTCAAAATCATCCATATACAGGTCTGCATTTTTTATGAAATCAACAATCTTTTTCTGCAGCTGATTTTTATTCTTCATAAGTTCAATCGTGTGCTGCATAGGTATATT
>CAZLZH010000149.1:0-2213 GCA_964563955.1 uncultured Bacteroides sp.
TCACACCCCTGATTGATAAGTAAACTGGCGTGACTGTGGCGGATATCATGGATACGGATTCGCTTTACACCGGTTTTCTTACAGCCTCTTTCCATCTCGTGGGAGAGAAAAGATTTTGTAATGGGAAAGAGCCTCTCGTTCGGAGCAAGCATATAGCGGGAATCCATATACTCCTGCAGTTCCTGACACAAGAAATCCGGAATTGGAACTTTTCGCTTGCTTTTTCTTGTCTTTGGGGTGGTAATGATATCCTCCCCGTGAAGACGCTGATAGGTTTTGTTAATATCAATCTGTTTTGCAACAAGGTCAATATCAGTAGCAGTCAGTGCCAAAAGTTCTCCTTCACGAATCCCGGTCCAGTACAGTACCTGAAAGCAGATATAGGATAGAGGCTTGTCCTTAATGCCCTCACGAAAAGGAATATACTCATCGTAAGTCCAGTAATCCATTTCTTCTGCCTTTGCCTGTCCGATGCTTCCAGCCTGACCACAGGGATTTGTGTTTAAATCGTAGAAGCGTTTTGCGTAGTTAATCATGCAGGTGAGCTGATTATTGATGGTTTTCAGATAAGTTTTTGAATATCCTTTTGGGGAATTCATCAACTGATTCTGCCATCTTCTCACATCGGAAGCCTTGATTTCGTTGATGGGCTTCTTTCCAAAGAAAGGCAGGATGTGAGTTTCACAAATATGCTTCTTGGTCAGTATTGTTGACTGCTTCAGGCGGGCGGTCATATCTTCCATATAAAGTTCGTAGAGATTCTGGAAAGTCATATCCGGGTTGGCAGACTGCTTTTCAAGAAAATCCCTTTCATAAGCCAGAGCTTCCTTTTTGGTGGCGAAGCCTCTTTTCCACTTCTGTCGGTTGTTGCCCTGCCAGTCCGTATAGTAGAACTTGCAGAACCATTTACCAGTCTTGTTATCTTTGTAAGCTGGCATAAACATCATCTCCTTTGTGAATTGTAAGTATCTTTAGAATTGTCCGAAAATCTTGCATCGGATATTGTTCTAAAGCAGAACCGCATAATTGCGGTATGTATCGCACCTGACCTCAAAATTCTGGTTTTGGGTGCATTTTTCCAAAGGCTATGATATAATCTACATTTTTGCAAATATTATTGAGGTTTTTAGTTATCCTCTTCTTTGGTAGAAACAATCTGAATGGTTGAATAATCGGGTTTCTTTTTTATTCCCTTGCTCTTTTTTGCTTTTTCTCTCTGTGAGCTGAAATCGGAGAAGAAGCTGTCAGAGTAATATTCTAAAGTTTCTCTTTTCCAAGTCTCAAACTGTTCCTGACTTATGGAGCCGCTTTGTAAAGCAGCAAGCTTATTCATCCAGTTTTCCATAAAGAGACAGAAATCTGCATTATAGGTTCCGTTTCCTTTGCCGTCAACCATGAGCGCTGACGTCCACTCGGGATTTTCAGGCGGTTTGGTGCAGGAGAGCTGGAATGCAATATCTTTAATCTCCGTTATGGCAAATAAAGCATTGATAACGTCTGACAGGTTATGGAAGCGATAAGATGGAAAATCCTCTTCTGCGGATACGATACCAATCTTATCAGACTTTGCTTCCAGAAGCTCCTGCCACGGAATATCCAGTTCATCAGCCACCTGTTTGATTAAATCAATCTTCATGGTGATTTCGCCGGATTCGTATTTTTGAATAGTGCGCTCCGACTTATCAAGTCTTTGGGCAAATTCTTTCTGAGTTATCTTTAACTGTCTGCGGCGTTTCTTAATTGCATTACCGATTTCCTCTGCGGTATACATGGCAAAACGCTGGTCATCTGATAAAGCCATATCATCACCTTCCTTATATTACTGTTACTGTTCAGTTGCTTTGATTCGTGTTTTGCGTAAAATTAAGAAATCCGTATCAAAAAGCAACTGATTTATAACGTTGTAAATACAATACCATGAATAAAAACGAATTGCAAGTTCGTATTAATATAAAAATCCATTGACACGTTTTGAAAGATGTATTATGATTAAACACGAACTAAAAGTGCGGATTTTAACTTAAATAATTTAACAGAAGGTTTCAAATCCGTATCAGTAATACGAATTTAATAGAAAGGAGGAGCTGTATGATAACAACAAAGGAAGCATTTATTGATGCAAAGGAAGTCAGTCAGATTCTGGGAGTAGGTATGACAAAGGCATACGCAGTTATTAAGGCATACAATGCCGAACTGGATGCTAAAGGGTACTA
>CAZLZH010000150.1:0-2201 GCA_964563955.1 uncultured Bacteroides sp.
TGTCAATGACGGTGATAAAATGTAAGAAAAAGGCGTTTAAATTTTGTAAGTTTTTCGATGTATCTTGGAATGTGATACACTCTTATAAATACGTTATAGGAGTGATTAACAAATGAAAGGAAACTTATGGATGGAAATTAGAAACGAACGCAAAAAAGGATTAAGCTATACAGAAATAGCAAGAAAACACCATATTGACCCCAGAACAGCTAAAAAATATGCGGAATCTGACACCAAACCGGTATACACACTTACAGCACCCAAACCTTCAAAACTGGATCCTTACAAACACTTAATCGATATGTGGCTGGAAGAAGCCCCATACAGTGCAGTACGCATCCATGAAAAACTAATGGAGCAGGGCTGTGATTGTAAATATACTATTGTACGGCAGTATGTTGCCACAAGAAAGGCTGACTTGAACGAAAAGGCGACGGTAAGATTTGAAACCATGCCCGGCCTGCAGGGACAGGTTGACTGGGGATTTTTTGAAAATTATAAGGTCTTGGAAAATGGCGAATATAAGAAATTGTACTGTTTTCTGATGGTTCTTGGTTATTCGAGAATGCGCTATATCGAGTTTGTAACGGATATGAGCACAACAACCTTAATCAAATGTCACATCAATGCTTTTCGTTATTTCGGAGGTTATCCGGAAGAAATTCTATATGACAACATGAAACAGGTTGTTGTGAAACGATTAATGAAACAGTCAGAAAGTGAATTAAATAAACAGTTTGAAGATTTTGCAGGCTTCTATGGTTATAAACCCGTTTTGTGCCGTCCGTACAGAGGGCAGACAAAAGGCAAGGTAGAAAGAACCGTCCGCTACGTCAGGGAAAACTTTATGGTAGGAATCAGATATAACTCATTGGCAGATTTAAACAGCCAGGCACATGCCTGGTGCAATAAAATCAATGCCAAAATCCATGGCACAACAAATGAACGGCCAATAGACAGGCTTTCTGAAGAAAATCTTCTTCCGCTGAAAAGAGAGTATATTATTGACAAAATAAATTTGAGAAGAGTTGAAAAAGACTGTCTCATCAGCTATGCCGGCAACAAGTATTCCGTTCCGGCAGAATACGTTGGCAGGGATGTGACAGTCATTGTCCTCGACCATATGTTAGCAGCATATTTCGAGGGAAAACAAATCGCTTTGCATAAACTATCTTACAGCAGAAATACTCTGAATGTCAATAAGGAACATTATAAATCTATGATTGTAAAATCGGGGTTTGATATTGAAAACACCCTGCTGAATAATCCGGATTTGGTGGATTTAAGTATCCCGGAACATTCCTTGAAGAAATATGATGAACTGATGGGAGGTGTAACACTATGAGTGAGGCTGTTTATGAACGGATAAAGAAAAATCTTGAAATACTAAACATGAAAAACACTCTGATGATTCTTGACAACTATCTGGAAAAAGCGATCCATGACAAAACCAACATTGTTGAAATTCTGGATTATTTATTGGCTGAAGAAGCAAAGACAAAGAAAAACAGGGCTGTTGAAAACCAGATCAAAATGTCAGGTTTTCCTTACAGAAAAACTTTGGAGCAGTTCGACTTTGATTTTCAGCCAAGCATCAGCAAAGAACAGATTATGGAGCTTGCTACCATGCGTTTTGTTGAAAATAAGGAAAATGTGGTGTTTTTAGGAACACCGGGCGTAGGGAAAACCCATCTTGCAGTATCCCTTGGAATGATAGCTGCGCAGCACAGATATTCAACCTATTATATCAACTGTCACAACCTGATAACGCAGCTGAATAAAGCCCATTACGAGAACAGACTGCAGGAGAGGCTTAAAAACTACGCAAAGTATAAAGTATTGATTATTGATGAAATAGGATACCTTCCTATGGACATACAGGGAGCAAATTTATTCTTTCAGCTGATAACCAAGAGATATGAAAAGAATACAACAATTTTCACTTCGAATAAAGCCTTTTCATCATGGAATGAAGTGTTTTCAGACATAACGATTGCCTCTGCAATCTTAGACAGGATACTGCATCACTGCCAGGTTATCAGCATAAAGGGCGAGAGCTACCGGCTAAAGGAACGAAAGGAGATGATGTCTAACACCAACACGATTGTAAATACGTTGTTTGAGGCAGGCAGTTAATTTTTTTGCCCAAAAAGTGCAAAATTTAAACGCCAAAAACATGCAAAATCAAAATGTCATTGACA
>CAZLZH010000151.1:0-2189 GCA_964563955.1 uncultured Bacteroides sp.
AGAACAATTTGTGATGTATATGTCAAAAATGCAAAAAAATTAGATTATTTGGATGAACGATCAATTGATTTAGTAATAACATCTCCTCCATATGGAGATTCTAAAACGACGGTGGCTTATGGGGAATTTTCAAAATTGTCAATTCTTTGGATGAAGGATTTAATGGAAAAATACGCAGGGATTACTACATCGGAAGCGAATTGTGATGAAATTCTTTTGGGTGGAAGAAAGTCTGATTGGAAATTAGATGATGAAATGTTCTTTTGCTCAAAGACACTGCAAGCATTATTTGGACAAATTGATAATCAGATACGTGATAGTAAAAGAAAATTAGATGAGGCGAAAAAGATATTATCTGAAATGAAAGAAGTAATAAGTAAGGGGGAATATGTTACAGAGGAATTATTAAAAAAGAACACCTTACTATATCAGTTGATTTGCGAAAGAGTGAGATTAGATATTTATAGAAAAATTAATAACAATATATCTGGTTTATCTGATAAAAAAATAAAAATATTAGCAAAAGAGCAGATGGGGGAATATATGCAAATATTGTGTAATCCCTCGGCGAGAAAATGGTATCAGTATCAGAAAAAAATAAGGATTAAGTTAAACAACATAGATGAAACAATCGAACGAAAAAATAAATCATTAATAAATAGGAAACATGATGTAACCATTTTTCTTAAAGATTTATATAAAGTAATTTTAGAAACAGATAGAGTTTTGAAAAAGGGAGGATATCAAGTATGGATTGTTGGACATAGGACAATAATGGGTAAAATAGTTGTCGATATGGAAGGAATAATAAATGATTGGTTTGAAAATTTAGGATATCATTGTGAGGCTTCTCTTAATAGAAAGTATTCTTTTAAGAGAATGCCACATCATATTAATTCTACAATAGAAAGATGTGAAGAAATTCAAACAATGATGAATGAGTATATTCTGGTTGTGAGAAAAGAATAGTTAAAAAATGTCCAAATAGTTAATTGTTTGGACATTTTTAGTAAATATTACAATGTCCTTGAGTATGATTAGATTGTTGTGTATGATGAGCAAAAGAAAAAGGAGGAGTCGCATTGAAGGTAAACGGAAAAAAACTGTTACAGTATAGAAAAGAAAATGGATTGTCAAGAGAGGAACTTGCCGAAAAACTAGACTTGACTTCTAAGACCATTCAAAGAATTGAAAATGGCGAATCGACAAAAGAATCAACTGTTGAATTAATAAAAAATTGTTTGGGACTAGATATTGAAATGAAAGATGAATTTACTACTGAACAGTTAAAAGCAATTAATTCTGATAGTAAACATCTAAAGGTATTGGCGGGTGCAGGCGCAGGAAAAACACGGGTCGCTGAAGAGGTAATTGCTAAAAGAATGCAAGAAGGTTATAAACCGAGCGAACTCGTTGTATGTACATTTACGGAAAAGGCAGCAGCGGAGTTAAAAATACGTACACAAAATAGACTTCAAGAAAAGGGAATAGATGTCGGAGCTGCTGATATGATAATAGGAACAATTCATGGAATATGTATCAGATTGCTTCAAGAGTATACGGATAAATATAATGATTATACTGTTTTAGATTCGATGAAAAATATTCATTTTATAAATAGATATTTTGATAAAATAGGGGTTGGTAACATTGAAAAAATTAGATCAACAGAAAAAGACAGAAATAGATTTATGAGAAAGTATATAGATACGAATCGTTTTTTGTCTATATGCAGTCTTATTTTGGAAAACGAAACAGATTATTCCTTAGTTCCCAAACCATTAAAAAATGCAGTAGAGAATTATGTTAATTTATTAAAGGAAAAACATTATTTTGATTTTTCAACAATTCAACATGAGTTTATTGGAATGTTAAGAAAAGATGCTGAGTTTAGAGAGAAAGTAAAGGATTCAATAAAATTTTTGATTATTGATGAATATCAAGATGTGAATTTCTTACAGGCTGAAATAGTGAAAGAGTTCATAAAAATGGGTGTTCGTACAATGGTCATTGGAGATGCTGATCAGGCAATTTATCAGTTCAGAGGAAGTGATTACACATTTATAAAAAATTTTGAAACAGATATAGATGGGGTTGAAGTTGTTAAACTGGAGGATAACTTTAGGTCAACATCAGGAGTTATACAAATTGCAGAACAATCAATTAGAAGAAATGCAACAAGAGAAGAT
>CAZLZH010000152.1:0-2154 GCA_964563955.1 uncultured Bacteroides sp.
TTCATCTTCAAATGTAATCGTCGGCAGATGATCTCCATACAGCAAAAGAACATAATCCTCACCCGTATTGTCCAAAGCCTTTACTAAATCATGAATCATCATGTCCATCTCATGCAGCTGATTTACATAATAAGTAAGCTGGTTCTGCTTAACCTCATCCTGCGGATACTGCACTTTTATCTTCTCATCGCAGGCACCAAGCTCCTCTGGATATTTTCCATGCCCCTGCACACTGATTGTAAATACAAAATCCTGCCCTTCCGTGCTTCTGAGACAATTCGTAATATCGGTAACCAATGAAGCATCCTTTGCCCATCCGGTAGAAGTCTTTTCTATATTATACATGTATTCAAGGGATATGAATGTCTGGAATCCCATTGTATCATACACATCCTTGCGGTCATAAAACGATGATTTATTATTATGAATCGCAAATGTATGATACCCTTCCTGTTCGAGCAGACTGCACATACTCTCAACCGGCTGCTCATTGACGGTTGTCTTATACGGATATTCACCGGCACCAAAATAAGCAGACTTGATACCGGTCAGCACCTCAAACTCTGAGTTTGCTGTACCTGCCCCAAGTGCCGGAACCGTAAAATAACCGGACGGGAACCGCTCCTTCAGCATGGTAAAGGTCGGAATCGGATTCTCTGAAAATGTCAGCCCATCCACTACATTCGGATCAAAAAATGACTCAAGCTGTACACAGATTATATTCGGCGTCTGCTTTTTGGAAGTGTCGGTTTTTCCCGCCTCAACCAATTCTTCCTTTAAAGCAGTCATCGTCTCCTCATCATAATCATCAGGCTTTTCGATACCATTATCTATGATACTATTCGTAAAGCAATAAGCAAACCCATAATCCTGATATGCCATTCCAAGATTTGCAAAGTCATCGGAAATAATATTGTGCTTTACGTTAAAATTCGTAAATGCCACAATCCCGGTCCATATAGCAATACATAAAAGCATCGTCTGGATAACATGTTTCTTTCCCTCAAATTTTGGTGTCTTCCGGAATAAAAATACGATACCTGCAATCAAAGCTGCTATCCCGATTACGAGCAATACCTGCTGCACTTTTGTGAAATAAACGTCTATCATAGACAGGACATCTTTTACCATCAGCAAATCAATTGCGGCAAACGGTGTAATACGATATCCCAATACAACAAAATTCGCAACTCCACAAGCAACCCAGATTGCACTTATCAGGCAGATTCCAAAAATGCGCCTCCGCAAAAACAGTGCAAATAATAATGTAAAAAATATAATGGATGTATTATACAAAAAAACAATCGGCGAAGAAACCAAAAAATGCAGTCCGTCAAGCACCGATCGTCTGCCCAATATTTCCAGTAGCAGTTCAAGTCCGAACGCAATCAGCAGGCATCGGGCGATCCATGTATGAATGGAATACCGAAAGAAATGTTTTACCTTCTCTCCAGGACGCATCTTTTGTTTGACATTTTCTTCCGTCTGAATGTCTTTTTCTTCTTCCTTATTTAATTCCTTGTTATCTTTTTCAGACATGATTCCGCCTCTTGAATAACTAATAAATAATATCCTCAAATAATACACAATTATAGGTGTATTGCCGTAAGAAAGCAAGAAACAAATTTTGCAAAATTTATGATTTTATTCTTGACACACAGAAATGCTTGTGATAATATACAACATGTCGCTGATAGGAAGTGACAAAATTGCGCGAGTGGCTCAGCGGTGGAGCACCTCCTTGCCAAGGAGGGGGTCGCGGGTTCGATCCCCGTCTCGCGCTCTCTGTGAAAAAGGACATCATATTATGATGTCCTTTTTGCATTGAACTTCTCCGCTACCGCTCCGGTCCGTGCAAAGCTGATGTCAATTATAATTAAACATTACTTGCCTGCAATTGCTCTAAAATCTTGTTTTCATCATAATCAGGAGCGAAAGGTTCAGCGGCTTTACAGATTTTTTCTATCAAGTCCACATCCTCCTCTAGTTCATCGGCAATCGTCTGAATATCCTTTCCTTTTGTGAGTTTCCGGCATGTTAGCGAAATTAAATTTGCTGTGCGTCCTAGTTCAAATCCTTCCCTAAGTCCTTCTTCACGCCCATACTCTATCATGGATTTTCTATGCAATTCTTCATCATATTCATAGAGACTCA
>CAZLZH010000153.1:0-2131 GCA_964563955.1 uncultured Bacteroides sp.
TATTCCATAAAAGGAATACAGACATTTATTACATGTACATGATATGATGATTTTATAAAAGAACGACTGCATATAGACAAGGTCTATAAGGTTGTTTCAGGAACAATACAGAAGAAGTCAAGTGAATTTTAAATTCACAAAAACCAGG
The DNA here is from genome assembly GCA_964563955.1 of uncultured Bacteroides sp. GTDB lineage: Bacteria > Bacillota > Clostridia > Lachnospirales > Lachnospiraceae > Coprococcus_C. Next base: position 149 of record CAZLZH010000153.1, read on the forward strand.
AGGAATTAAATGGGTAATCAAAATGAAAACAATTATGATGAGAACCAAATACAGATTTTGGAGGGCTTGCAGGCGGTTCGTAAAAGACCCGGTATGTATATTGGAAGCACATCCACAAGAGGATTACATCACCTTGTATATGAGATTGTAGATAATGCAGTTGATGAAGCACTTGCAGGATTTTGCACAGAAATTGAAGTATTTATCAACGAGGATAATTCCATAACCGTTATTGATAACGGACGTGGAATTCCGATAGGTATTCATAAAAAAGCAGGTATTCCTGCGGTTGAAGTAGTTTTTACGATTCTGCATGCCGGCGGTAAGTTCGGCGGTGGCGGATATAAGGTATCCGGAGGTCTGCACGGTGTTGGTGCGTCGGTTGTAAATGCGCTTTCTAACTGGCTGGAGGTTGAAATCTCAAGAGAAGGAAAGGTTTATAAGCAGCGTTATGAGCGTGGAAATGTAGTTTATAAGCTGAAGGAAATCGGTAAGACGGATAAGACCGGAACAAAGATTACATTTATGCCGGACGATACAATTTTTGATGATACGGTATTTGATTACAGTATTTTAAGAACACGCCTTCGTGAAATGGCATTTTTGACAAAGGGCTTAAAAATCAGTTTGGAGGATAAGCGGGAAGGCAAAGAGCAGAGACAGGAATTCCATTATGAGGGTGGAATCAAGGAGTTTATCACTTATCTGAATAAGCACAAGGCTCCTCTTTATGATAAGGTAATCTATATCGAAGGAAGCAAGGATGATATCTATGTAGAAGTTGCGATGCAGCATAACGATTCTTATAATGAATCTACACTCAGCTTTGTAAATAATATCACGACACCGGAAGGTGGTATGCATTTAACCGGATTTAAGAGTGCAATTACAAAGGTGTTTAATGATTATGCACGTACAAATAAGCTTCTTCGTGAAAAAGAAGAAAATCTGTCCGGTGATGATTTACGAGAAGGCTTGACTGCAATCGTAAGTATTAAAATTCCGGAACCGCAGTTTGAGGGACAGACGAAACAAAAGCTAGGAAATGCAGAGGCGAGAACCGCGGTAGAAGGACTTGTAACAGAAAAGCTTACTTATTTTTTGGAGCAGAATCCTCAGATTGCCAAGGCAATTGTCGGAAAGGCAGTTGTGGCGCAGCGTGCGCGTATGGCAGCCAGAAAAGCAAGAGATGTTGCGCGTAAGAGTACACTGGAAACAAGTATGGCACTTCCCGGAAAGCTTGCAGATTGCTCAGATCCGAATCCGAAGAATTGTGAGATTTACATCGTAGAGGGAGATTCCGCCGGCGGTTCTGCAAAGACAGCAAGATCCCGTGCAACACAGGCGATTCTTCCGCTTCGTGGTAAGATATTAAATGTAGAAAAAGCGAGAATCGATAAGATTCTCGGAAACGAAGAAATCAAGTCCATGATAACGGCATTTGGTACCGGTATCCGCGAGAATTTCAATATTGAAAAGCTTCGCTATGATAAGATTATTATCATGACAGATGCCGATGTGGATGGCGCTCATATTGCAACGCTTATGCTTACGTTTTTCTTCCGGTTTATGCCGGATTTGATTCGTGACGGACATGTATATCTGGCACAGCCGCCACTATATAAGCTGGAAAAAAATAAAAAGACATGGTATGCGTACAGCGACGGTGAGCTTTCAAAAATCTTAGATGAAGTCGGTCGTGATCAGAATAATAAGATTCAGCGTTACAAAGGACTTGGAGAGATGGATGCAGAACAACTCTGGGATACAACCATGGATCCGGAAAAGCGTATTTTGTTGCGTGTAGCCATTGATGAAAACAGTGAATCCGAATTGGATCTTACATTTGATACCCTGATGGGAGAACGTGTAGAACCGAGACGGGAATTTATAGAGACAAATGCAAAATTTGTTAAGAATCTTGATATCTAGGAGGGGTAAGGAGTAGAATGGACGATAATACAATTTTTGATAAAATACAGG
>CAZLZH010000154.1:0-2048 GCA_964563955.1 uncultured Bacteroides sp.
ATAATGCTCCTTTACATCTGATAAGAACATTATACCACACGGCAAGAATATAGTCTATTTATTTAAAAACATTTATACTAGCTCATAGCTGTCATCCGTGCTGACATCGATATATCCTATTGGAACATTGTCGTCTTTTAAGCAAATCGCATATGCATATCCTTAAAAACAATCGTTTTGTTTCTATTGTGGGAGTGTTCAATGAAATCTGTATGTCCTGCATCTTTCTTACTTCTTCCTATTACCTATAAGCTCAATAATTTCCTGTTTTTGGGGCATTACCTTTAAAGCACCCTTACGCGTTGTAATAATGGAAGAAGCCGCACTGGCAAATTCCAGCATTTCCGACAAGTCATTATCGTTTAAGGAATCAATTCCCTTTTCTAAAACAGTATTCAATACACATGCCATAAACGTATCACCTGCTCCTGTGGTTTCAATCGTATCCTCGCGCAAAAACGGTTCACAAAAAATTATTTTCCCGCCGTAATATGCCTTACTGCCATGCTTACCCATCGTTGCACAGATCAACTTTAGTTGACTCTGCTTTATAATTTGCTCCACACCTTTATCAATATCCGCCGTTCCTGTTAAAAACTCAATTTCATCATCCGAAATTTTGAGGATATCACACTGACTGATTCCATACCACATCTGACGCTTTGCATCTTCCAAATTCTTCCACAAAGGCGGTCTAAGATTTGGATCAAAAGAAATGAGTGCCCCTTCGTCTTTTGCCTTTTGTACCGCTTTTTTTGTCACGTTTTCAATCTGCTCATCCGTCATGGACAAGGTTCCGAAATGAAATATTTTCGTGTCCGCAAGCAGTTCCTGTCTGACTTCCTCCCACTTAAGCATCATATCTGCTCCGGGATTCCGATAAAATGAAAACTCTCTATCGCCGTCTTCCTTTGTATGAACAAAAGCAAGTGTAGTATGCACCACTTCATCTGTCACCAGATTTACTGTATCAATTCCCCGGTCTTTTACAGTCTGCATAAGCATCCGTCCGAATGCATCCGCGCCTACCTTTCCAATGAACGCAGTCCTTTTTCCTAGATTTTGAAGCATAGATAAAACATTGCAGGGAGCTCCACCCGGATTTGCCTCTAATACAGGGTTTCCCTGCTTACTTATTCCATTTTCCGTAAAATCTACAAGTAATTCTCCCAAGGCTATAACATCATACTTTTTCATAGGCACCCCCTAAAGCGTAATCTCATATTAAAATTGACTTTTGCTTTCTTGATTTAATGTCCTTCTATATTATCTCTAAATGGTGCAGATGTATTTAGATAAAACAAATAATTTCCATCTTCCGTTTTTTCTACAAAACAACACCATTCATCAAATTCATAGTATTCTGACATACAATTTTCTATTTCAGACATTTGCATTTTTGTTGAAAATTCAATTAAGCTTAAACAATCAACATGATTTCCGGTTCCTGATGTATTACCTGTTTCTGAATATACATCTATAAATTTTATATCAGAAATTTCATTTTCTAAATTTGTCTGCAGCTTATCCGTTTGTTGCTTTGTGGCAATATGATTTACACACATCCCAAAGATTTCAAATAAAATAAAACCTATGATTAGTATAATCGGTAAAGAAAAAATCGACACCACAATTCTCTTTAAAATTTTCATCAATCATCTCCCCTTTCTGTCGTCTGTAAAGAGAAGTTTAATCCGTGTAACCCTTTATTTTTAAATTATATCTCTCACATTCTGATTCTAATTTAGGAAAATTCAGGCAACGGTTTCTGCCTGAAAATGGCTCATTGGAAATATACATTTTATACAAAACGTTTGCTTTATTACAGATTACTTCACTATTGAACCGACACCACTCTAATTCCTGAACACACAATTGCTTGTAATATTTGATATTTTCCCTATCTCTCTTAAAAATGGTTGTATCAACAAGCTGTAATTGTTCTTCTTCAATAGGTATCATCAAATTAAAATTCAAAACGCCTAAAAGTTTTCCATTTATTTCAATCTTTGAAAAATCCATAGAGTTCTTCATTTTTTTATGCTTTT
>CAZLZH010000155.1:0-2007 GCA_964563955.1 uncultured Bacteroides sp.
AGGTCAAATGAAAAACTAAATTCCAGTCTGGATTGATTTGACCTCGTATTTTTGATTTTGAGCAACTTTTTTGAAGATACCCTATACAAAAGTACCCTGAAAAGTGCTATAATCCGTGTTATGAAGTCTGTTTGTCTGCATGGCAAACAGACGACTGGAGCAGTTTGAGAAAAAATAAATTCCACCCGTCTGACATCAAAAATGAAGTTGGATTTGGGAGATTGGTCGTCGTCCCAGGTGGTTATCTGTCTGCTTCTTTTTTGATTATACCGGCTGGCAAGGGTTAAAGTCTGGGGAGACGTCAATAGCCTTGTTGGACGGTATTTTTTTTGTTTATAAAGTTAATCTTGAGAATGGTAAATCTTCGTCATACTTTTCATATGCGTTATTCTTAAAATACAGGAATTCATCATTAAGATTTTTCCAATCTATAAAGGCTTCAAGATAGCGTAATTCGTTGAGATACCTCTCATTATCATCCGTTATGTCAAGCATGTGCTCGTTGAGAATGTCGTAGCGTTCTTCCAGGCGTTTATACTTCTTTTTGTATTTTTTAGCCATTGATATCACCACCTTCCGTAGACGCTCTGTTTCTTTTGGAAACGTTGTCTTCAATAAGAGAAGGTTTCAGGCAGACATCGTCAGCCGGAATTCTAACCTGTCCGGCGAGTGAAGGAATTCTTTTGTCAAGAAGCAGGGCTGCTAAATCAAAAGGGGTTGCGCCATTTAAGCTGTCTCTCGCAGTAGAATTGATGTGACTGGTCATCAGATTGATGTCTTCTTGTGTATAACGATACATGCTGCGCCCTTTGGGAATAACATAGCGAATGTATTCGTGGTTCTTCTCCAAACGCCCTTTTTGATTGGAAACATAAGGGTCACAGTAGAATACATAGGTTCTGTGGGTGCCACTTTCAGTCTTTTCGATATCCCATGGATTTTTGAATTCTGAGCCGTTGTCGGTCAGTATTACCGGGAAATACTTCTTGAAGGTTCTGATGCCAAGAGCTTCCGTAAGATCATTTATTGCTTTGATTACGCTTCTCTGGGTGCAGTCCGGCATAAGTAGTACAATCATAAAACTACAGCTTCTAAAGAGCAGTGTGAGAAGACATTTCCCTTTATCCCGTCCACCCTTGACAGTATCCATTTCAACAACATCAAGATCCGGATGAGCCACCATAAAACGCTCAAAATCCACATAAGTACGTTTGTTACGGTATACCTGTTGAAGATTTTTGCTCTTTCTTGGCTCGGACTTTTTCTTACGTTTTTTGTAGCGGACACGGCGGGGTAAATCAATGTTTCTTGCCTGAAACACACGCTGATCCAGATAGTTGTAGAGTGTCCTTCTGCATACAGGAATCTCGTCAGCATGTACTGCAAAGATATGACTTAATGGCTGTCCCTTCAGGATAAGAGGAGAGATTAAATCGTTTAGTTCCTGCAATTCTTCCGGGGTCATGTTAATGCCTTTGCGGGAAGTATAAAGATTCTTCTCGTATTGCCTTTGGGCATAAGCAGCATCATATATTTTCTTGTCCAGAGGACAGGATTTGTAATCCTCACAGTGATTACAAACATATGGTGGTTTGTTGATTTTATCGCATTTGTAAGGCAGGAAATACGGACATACATTGGTTGGGTTACGACGATAACAGCGTTTGCAATAGAAGGAGCAGTAGCGGTTATGGTAACTTTGACAATGGAGCTCACTACTTAATAAATCACAGTCTTTGTAATGTTTACAGAGATTGCATTTGTAGCTGTATTTAGCAGGCACAGTTTTAGAGTAACGTTTTACTTCTTTTGAAATAGTAGATGGATCTTTATGTAAGACTTCACCTATAGAAGAAAATGTACTCTTTTGTAACAGTTCCTGTTCTATATAAGTCCTGTTGGACAGGGTTAAATGTTTTTGATTATGTTCACTCATATGGTAATCCTTTCCAACAGACAGATAACCATATGAGATTGTAACAAAAACTATGTGCAGGAGTAAATTCC
>CAZLZH010000156.1:0-1997 GCA_964563955.1 uncultured Bacteroides sp.
AAACTCTTTTTTATTAAGTTCATAATAAAGTTTCATTTCATAAAACGAAAATGGCAAAATCTCAAATTCCACCGTTCTTCCGGTCAATAAGGTTGCTAATTCTCCTGATAATAAAGTCGAATTACTTCCGGTAACAAATAAAGATACATTAAGAGTAGCCCGAAAAGATGCCAGTGCTTTTTCAAAACTATCAATGTGTTGAATTTCATCCAAAAAAATATAGTATTTCTCATCGTCAGCGATTCTACTTTTAATCTCTTTGTTTAAATCTGACGCATCCACAATATAATCAAAATCCAAATCTTCGAAATTCAAATAAATAATATGATCCTTACTAATCCCATTATCCGCTAGTTCTTCTTTAATAGTATCAAGAAGGATTGATTTACCGCAGCGTCTGACTCCGGTAATAACTTTTATAATATCTGAATCGTAATATGGTCTAATTTGCTCAAGATATGTTTCTCTTTTTAATTTCATATATATGCACCTCCGCATGCACATTATAATCTCTTTTATTTTTTTGTGCAAGCATATCGTGCACAAATATAATATTTATTTCTTTTTGTGCACGTCAAAAGATTGTTCTTCGCAAATATATCATATCAACCAACTGTACTCCACACTCGTAAATTGGATGATCATAATGCTCAGTGAAGAAATTTTTGATACGATGTGAACGGACGAAACCGCATTTCTCATAAAATGGGATTGTAAGCGGGCTATCGCCTGTTCCAACCTGCAAAACAGTAAAATGACCGGCATATTTCTGAACGATATAATTGATTAAACTCCTTCCATAACCTTTTCCCTGACTCTCTGGAGCAGTAGCTATATTTTTGATTTCAAGACAGCCATTTCCTTCATCGGTTACAACGCATTCTGCCTTTACGCCATCATCATCGAGTACATACATTGTACCTCGTTCAAGATAGTGGTCAATCATATCTTCTTGCTCATCTGCTAATAACAGCAATGACATAAATTGTTTTTTGTTCTCATTGATTTCTCTAATTTCCACAGTGGTTACTCCATCAAACTACGAGTTTTATAAAAGTCATTCTCTTATAAACGCTCTGTCTGTTTTGGGAATGTCATCTTCATCGGACATATATCGTTCTACTTTCATATGCAGATCATATTTCTCACGAAGTTCTGCGATTTTCTTCATCATGGGGGAAGCATGGTGAATGTCTATTGATTGCTGATCCATCCAACTATCAATTAAAAGCACGGTTTCATCATCTTCCATCGGGAAGAAATACTCATATCTGATATTTCCGTCCTCGGCACGAATATCATGGACTATTCCGCTTGAAATCATCTCCTCTGCAAATTTTTTTGCGTTTCCATTCATGCCGCTATAATAAATATTCACTGTTATAGCCATTTCAATTACCTCCTTATCTTCTTTATTTGTTTATTCTAAAATCCATTTTATACCTTTTGCCATTCTCAATTCTGCATCTTGAAAATGATTCCCTTTATTTACTTCATAAATGGTTGTAACGCCATGTTCTCTATAAAATTGCTCTATCTCTTTTGTATTCGCTTCTACCGTCATAAAAACTTTATTTTTTGTTTTACTTTCTTTATCTCCGAGTGAAAAATAAATTTTTTCAACTTTTGAAACAGTTTTATTCTCTCTGATAAAATCCTTAATATTCGGATACCAAAACGAACCTGATGCAGACGCTATTCTTGTAAATAAATCTGTTTTGTAACCGGAATAAACTGCAAATAAACCACCTAAAGAATAACCTGCTATCCCGAAATAAGATACTTGTATATTTCGCTCATTTGCAAGATATTCTTTAATAAAGGGTATTATTTTGCTTTCCAATAATTTTATATATTCGTCCGCTTTGCCTAAACAATCATTATCATTTTTATACAGCTTTGGTGCATAATAAGGCGTCATTTCATTATTCCAGTCTATATTTGATATAGCTGCTAAAATAAAATCCTTGCATTTTAATTTTTCGCATTCCTTAAAT
>CAZLZH010000157.1:0-1877 GCA_964563955.1 uncultured Bacteroides sp.
CAACATTATCTGTCGGAATATCGTTCACATAAATCTCCGCTTCCTCAAGCTGCGTATCTGCATCCGTTCCCGTTGCAGCTTCCGTCAAGCTGTCCGGTTGTGCTGCTTTTGCATTTATATTTGTTGTCATAGCGCTCAACATAAGCGCTGACGCCAATATAAATGCAAAGGATTTCTTCATCTTCTTCATACTTCTTTCCTCCTACTCAATTGACAGTGTATCTCAATCCTTATGCACAAACACAAACCGGACTTCCTCTAATCATTTTGCATAACCAGCCAATACTCACACTCAATGGACACTTGTTAAAAATGTAGCAAAAGCAAAATAAGGTCATTAATCGTGATAAAAATGGCTTTTGCGTTCTTTGCTGCATACTAAATTTCCTCCCCACTAATTAGTAGTTCAAATATTTTCTTATATACAATAACACATATAATTTCTTCATATTGATAATTTGCAAATCTTACCATTATGTTTGCATAAATTTATCTTAAAAGAAGACTTTTATATATTCGTTCACAGAGAATTCACGATTTTCTGATTGCTAACAGAAAATAATAATGTTATGATATTAAAAAGCATTATTTTCTATTCTATTTTGTGGCTTGCCACATCTATACTCTTAGAATCATAGAACTTCGATGCTTTATTTTCACCAAAAAATATAAGCAGCGAGGAACCGGATTCAAAAGGGTATATTCCTCCTGCAAAAAAGGAGGAATTTTATGAACAACGAAACAAATAAGATTTCAGCCGTGAAGACAACGCCGCAGACAAAATACAAGGATACTGTATTCAGGATGTTGTTTTCAGACAAACGGGAGCTGCTAGCTCTCTACAATGCAGTAAACAACACGGGCTACGATAATCCGGATGAGCTTTCGGTTACGACACTGGAAAATGCCATTTACATGACTGTGAAAAACGATATTTCCTGTGTGGTTGATATGCGGCTCAATTTATATGAGCATCAATCGACCATGAATCCGAACCTGCCGCTTCGGGATTTAGACTATGTATCAAGGAATTTTGCTCAGTTTTATTTAAAGAAGGATATTTATACGCCAAAGCTGATTCCACTTCCGAATCCGAAGTTTATTGTATTTTATAACGGCGAAAAATTACAGCCTGCAATACGGGAGCTGCGCCTGTCGGATGCATTTGTACATAAAGAAGAACACCCGAAGCTTGAACTTGTGGTAACCCAGTTTAATATCAATCCTGGTTATAACGATGATTTTCTTATGAAGTGCCCAACCTTAAAACAGTATATGCAGTATGTAGACCGAGTACGCAGGTATCAGAAAAAAACGTCTCTTGAGCAAGCTGTTTCCATTGCAGTAGACGAATGCATAAAAGAGGATATATTGGCTGAGTTTCTTAAAAAGAACAAGAGGGAGGTTATCAGCATGAGTCTTTATGAATACGATGAAGAATTGCATAGAAAATCCATGATTGAGTATGGGCGCGAAGAGGGTCTCAAAGAAGGGCGCATAGCAATGTTAATATCCCAAATATGCCGGAAACTCACAAAGGGAAAGGATGTTCAGACGATTGCTGATGAACTAGAGGAGGATATAGACTTGATAGAGAAAATCTGCAAGGTCGCCGAACCATTTGCTCCCGATTATGACGAACATAAGATTTTAGAGCAATTACAGACAAGCAATACTTAAATCTAAATAGGGTATCGCCTATCAACAAGCAAGGGAGCTGTCGCTTCGCAGATTACTTATCTGCGTATGCAACAGCTCCCTGTTTTATTTCACTCTGTTTTTATTTCATTCCGACTTATTTCTTTTTTATGCCATCTATACTTCTAGTATAAATGTTTTTAAATAAATGGACTATATTCTTGCCGTGTGGTATAATG
>CAZLZH010000158.1:0-1859 GCA_964563955.1 uncultured Bacteroides sp.
TGAAAAACGCTACACCGTACCCGCTTCCAAACGGCACAAAGAAGGACGCCACCGCCACAACAGTATTGAATGCATACTTCATCTGTTCTTCTGATTTCCTGTAATTTTCATACACAGCCATCAGATCCTGCATGGCCTGTATGTCCTTTGCCGCCTGTTCGTCCGAATAGTTTACCTCCTCCCTGTATCTTCTGTAATGCTCCGGCATGTCCTTTAGTGGGTCTATCATAGCATTTGTCCGGCTGTAATTCAAGACATCCGGCATGGCTTCTACATGATACAGCCCAGCCCGCACAAATTCATTCATCAGCTCATTAAAGCTCTCAAATTCCTGCGCTTTTCGCTCCTCGTAGTCCGTAAAGTCATGCCGCACGCGTGCCACTTCCTTTGCCATGGCTTCGATACCCGTGCTGATGTTCTCACTTGTCTTAGACGGAAGGCTTACGATATGGCTGACCGATTTTGCCTTTGCCTCCATGCTGTCTGTAAAGTCTGACAGCTCGATATCCAGAGTTTTCAGCATTTCTTCCAGCCCCATCAGATATTCCTCATCTATCACTGCATCCACCGAAGCATCAAAATTCTGAAGTCCGGTTATATACGAGCTCATAATCCGGTTTGCCTCACTGCACATATTCATTATGGTATTCAGGAAAGAGCCCCACTGCACATCCTTTATATAGCTTTTTAACGCATCGACACTCTCACTCTGTATGGCACTCGAATTACAGATTGCCTGCTCGATTTCCACCATGCTGTTCAAATCCGAATACAGCGTTCCAATCAGCTGCATCGCCTGCCCATAACATTCAAACCATTTCAGGTATTCTATCTTATATCCCATATCTACTCCGTATCCCAGCCGGTCACGTCATATCCGGCTGCCATGTACAAATTCTTCATGTGATCTCTGGTATCCATCGGCTGGTTATACACCTCCCACTTGTGTGCAATACCCTCACTTTGTTGTATCTTTAATCAAATATTATATACAGCTAAACATGAAAGCACCTCTTTCTTGGGATATGTGTCGCAACTCAACCCTAACACAGATCAGAAACAGGTGCTTTTTCCTAAACTATTTATTTCTTCTACAAAACTTTACCCTATCACCTATTTAATATTTTACTAATCCTTTTTTCATCACTATCTGCAATTCCAGTTTCATTTTTTACTCGAATCCAAACACTGTTTAGTACTTTTTGCGTTTCAATTACTAATTCTTTATAATCTTTATCTGTATATATATTTTCAATGCAATAACTCATTTTTTCTTCAAAAGCCTTATATACATCTTTATTATACATTATGTATAAGTCAATTTTAGCTTTTATAATTTTTAAATCAATTTTAGCTGACCCTTTTATATATTTTTCTAAAAATAAAGAAGTCAAACTTCTAACATCTGAAATCCATTTTATTCTATCGGCAGATACAACTTTCGAAATTACATTATTTCTTTCATTTTTATATGTCATAAATGATACAAGAAGTGCGAAGCATGAAATTATGATAGGTAATGTTTTTATGAAAATGTTCATGATATTTCCCCCTTTTTAATTATTTGTTACGTCACTATAGCTTTATATCCAAGCATTTCCCTTCGATATTTTCAATAAAAATTTTTTCCTCTTCTGATATTGTTTTTTTTAATTTATAAAGTTCAACTTTTGACAACGGCACTTTAAATTCAATCTCTCCTTTGGGATATTTCCCTGTTAATATTGAATCATATAATCTTTTTATAAAAGAAAACCATTGTTGCAAATTTACATTATCAGACTTATCAGCTAAATAACTTAAGCCATCAGCTCTATAAAAAATTAATAATGCTATACTTAAATCACATTTCTTATTAT
>CAZLZH010000159.1:0-475 GCA_964563955.1 uncultured Bacteroides sp.
GCGTGAGATCCGGAAATCGCATTTGGGATGCACCCCGAAACTAAGCGCTTACTTTAAAACATCGAACTATGTTTTTTGAGCATCGAACTTGATTTATTTCTGTTTTTGGGAAAGTCCAATATGAATATTGCAAACAAAAAACGCACCCCTCGCAACATTTTGTTACTAAGAGTGCGTTACATCAGCTTATTTAATTTGCAATGTTCGTTTGTATACGGAGTTCGATAAATTTTGACTAATTCCTACTATTTAACATGACGGCTTAATCTCCTATAGAAATTAGTCCTAAATCTTTTAATAATGCTTTTTGTGACAACTCCGCTAATTCTTTCAGCATCTGATTTCCTTCATCTGTTTCATCATAATCATAAAGCAAATTGTTATCCAAAATATACTTACATATTGGGATTATCCGCTTTAATTCATTTTTAGATATTTTTACATCATCATAAGGATTAATCTCACACAATTGGTG
>CAZLZH010000159.1:485-1778 GCA_964563955.1 uncultured Bacteroides sp.
TAATTTATTGATAAAATCAATTAACTCGTCACTAAATTCTACATTATAATCCTTTTCCTTAATCTCATCTATTGAGTTACCTATATAAAAATTCAAAATAAAAACCTCCTATTTTTTAGGAAACGCAGTAACCACATTTCCAAACTCATCAATAACTACTTTTATTGTATATATACTTACTGCCGAAGTATGCCGCCAAAATCAGATAACACTTTCAATAGAGAAGATGCCGAACACATAATGCAAGAGCCAGCTGATGTTATCAATACACAGCTAGCTCTAATAATTATTATAGAGTAAATACCTAATTGAAAAACTTCTAAATTACATCTACTTCTAAAAATTCAAATCCGATGAAATCATTATCTTCAATTGCCTTCTTTAAAGTTTCGGAAACAAAAATAGGTATAGTATCATCCTTTAATCTAAATATATGCTTACCTATAATTTCATTACTTTTTAATGCATATTTTTCTACTGAAATGATTTTTTCACCATCTAATACAAAGATGTCATATTTTGAATTTTCCAAATCTAATGCATCAACTATTGTTACAATATTAGCTACAAAATATGAATCAACTTTTGAATTAGTAGACCTATCGATTACCTTAACTGGCAAATACTGCACTTGGTTTTCTATGATGTTTTGGGTTCGTTGACGAAAATCATCTGAAACTACAAACCATCTATACAGATTAGCAAGATAATCCGTTAAAATATTTCCTTCCTCAGAATTATACTCAAACACAACATTATCCCACTGCTCTATCTCTTTTCCACTAATAGTTATATATTCATTCATATTACCAATATTGGCAATATCACAATTGGCATAGCTATCATCTTTTTCATAATCATATATTAATTTATAATAACGCATCTTCCATCCCCTTATTTCTTCCAGTAATCTTTATACAACATATCTGGATTACTAATTATTTTTTGCTTCATTTGGTCAAATAACTTTAAAAATTTTGTTTTGTCCCCATTGGCTATTCTATCAAATTTTTGCATATTATCAAGAACATAATCATGGTATGCATATGGATGTCTTCCTTGATGTGGCATCAACTCTTTATTCCAATCACCATCTAAATCTAATCCATACTTCTTTGTTATACTTTCAAATTGACTTGTATACTTTTTACTCTTATTCGTTGCAAAATGATGTACTTGATTAGGTTTAGTTGAAGTACCACTCTTTCTTGGATTTCCACCGCTCGTCTCACCTATCGCAGTTCCTTCCGGCAGTACCTCATTTACCGGTTCTGTTCGGATACCTGTTTTTCT
>CAZLZH010000160.1:0-1701 GCA_964563955.1 uncultured Bacteroides sp.
CCATTCAAGGCTGTCTGCTTGAAGTCGTGAGGGAGCAATACACGGACTTCTACCGTGACAAGGAACGGTGGCGTTATCTGCAAAAATTAGATACAAAGAATAGACTGCTATCTCTCGACGGATTTACGGACAGCGAGGGGAATCCTCTGGACTTTATCACTGATGAAGCGGTGGACATTGCAGAAACCGTTGTCAATGCGGTCATGGTGGACAGGCTGAAAGCCGCCCTGCCTTTGCTGTCGGATAGTGAACAGGAGCTGATACAGGCAATCTTTTTTGACGGACTTTCCGAGCGTGAAGTCGGGGCGAGGTTGGGCATAACCCAGAGCGTTGTAAACAAACGCAAAGCCAGAATCCTAATAAAACTAAGAAAGATAATAGAAAATTCAAATCTTCTGTTACTTTCAATCTCTCCACAAGACTGAAAGTTGTCTATCACTTAATTTTATCAGTTTCTTCTAAATAGAACTCAAGATAACCACAATTAGAGCAAACCGCTGCATGAACTTTTCCAAGGCTGTCTTTAAATATACCTGGCTTTGTGATTTTTAATCCGTATGCCGCTCCCTCCACTTTAACATCATAATCCTCTTTCATCTCAATGTTGCATCGTAAACATTTTCTCATTTTTCTTACCTCCGTAAATTCAAGTTTTTCTAACTGCTCTACATATTGGAATTTAGTTCACTTCTTTTTCTCTTTGAAATACGAAACGGCAATCAGAATAATTACGATGACAGACAATGCAAGGAACAAGAATGAACCCCAATTCATCATTGCAAAAATTCCATGCCCCACGGCTTGCATAATCGTGAACCACAAGAATATTGTTCTTCCATCTGCATCCATGTGATTTGTCCATTTGCAGTATATGAATATACTAAACGAAATTGCAGAAAACGCATTCAAACAGATGCACAAAGCGGTGAAAAGTTCCGCAATATACATATCATGGTAAAAGGGGTATGTTCCCGCAAAGAGGACAATCCCAACTAAAAAGCTAATCCAAAACTGATGTTGTTTCAATAGTTTCATGCAATCACACTCCTTTCGTAAAATTGGAATTGGTCGATTAGAAATTGAACCAAGGCATATCCTTGTATTCCTCTGGAATTTCATAATCATAAAAGTCCATTTCATCAACCAATATTGATTTTTGGCTTGGAAAAATAAAGTCATTCAAGTAGTCTATAAAGTCCTGTGCCCCAAATATATAACCAATTATTCCGCTTGGTGTGATAACACGAAGCTTTTGAGCATTTGGGTCATTCATTATCCAATCACAAGCGAAACTCATACAATAGTCTTTTAAGTTATCTGCAACCTCGTCTGGGACAAGATACATCTTCATCTTGCCATCGTGGCTAAGTAATACCTTCTTCATACAATCATACTCCTCCGACAAATTGGAATTTGTCAATACCTATTACCATAAAGATATTTATTTGAAATTCTCTTTTGTGTTTCCAAATATTTTGTAACGTTTTCATCATAATCAGGATAATTATAACCAAGTGAATCTGCCACTTTTTTAGATATTTTTTTGAACAAACATAGACACAAATCAAACGATTTCCACATTTCTTCATACGAACTCATTGAATATGTATTTAGTAAGTTATCCCACAATTCTTTTGAAATATGCTTATGCGAAAGTTCTTTGAGGAGGGCAAGCTCACAACCGAAGCAATCCAAGCGATT
>CAZLZH010000161.1:0-1651 GCA_964563955.1 uncultured Bacteroides sp.
ACAGATTGTGAGAAATAATCAACCTGTTTTTCAACTTTTTTGCACTGGCTGAAGTGAAAAGTTTATTTCCACTTTGAAGGGAGCAAGGTGGATTTTAGTCTTTCACTTATTTCCACTTCCTTAAACGTAGCATTTAGTCTTACACTTTAGATACCTGACAGCCGCCAGAAAGGCAGGTATCTATATGAGTAATTCTAATGCTTTTTCACATTTAACTCTGGAAGAAAGGCGTATCATCCTTACAGGTATTACCAATGGCTCCACCAAAGCTGCCATTGCAAAGACTATTGGTAAAGATAAATCTACCATCGGTAAAGAGATCAAACTCCACAGAACTCTTGCCCATAAATGTAAGATGCCTCTGGAATGCAATAACTACCGCAGGTGTCCCTTTGCACGTCAATGTACACCTGACTGTCCCGAATACAGTCCCTTCCACTGCTCAAGACGCGACCGTTCTCCCGGTGCCTGCAATGGCTGCTCCAACTGGTCCCGCTGCAGATTTGACAAGTACCAGTATTGCCCCGAAGATGCCCACATGGATTACCGGACTACCCTTATTGATTCAAGACAAGGCGTAAACCTTACTTCCCAGGAAGCGGCAGCTATGGCTGAAATCATAAAGCCTCTCCTTAAGCAGGGACTCTCTCCCTTCCAGATCGTCACCGCACATCCGGAACTGGGCATTTCTGAAAAGACTCTTTATAACTACATCGAAAATGACGTATTCCATGAAACTGCCGGAATCACCGTCATGGATCTGCGTCGGCAGGTATCCCGTAAGCTTCCTAAAAAGAAAGCCAATGAATACAAGAAACGGACTGACCGTAAATATCTGATCGGACGCACTTATAAGGATTATAAAGCGTATCTTTCCGAAAATCCCGATGTCTTTGTCACCCAGATGGACACCGTTTATAATGACGAGTCAGACGGCCCCTTTATCCAGACCTTTAAGTTTGTGAATGCAGGCATCCTCTTCGGCATTTATCAGGAAGAAAAAACCGCTCACTCCATGAAAGAAGGCGTCGACCTTCTGGAATCCGTCCTTGGTACAGAACTTTTCAGAAAATATGTCCATGTCCTGCTCACTGACCGCGGTTCCGAATTTACTGCCGCGGATGACATGGAAACGGCTCCTGACGGCACAAGAAGGACAAGAGTATTTTTCTGTGATCCCATGCAGTCCGGTCAGAAAGGCACCTTGGAAAACAAACATATCGAACTCAGATATATTCTCCCAAAGGGTACAGACTTAAAGGCATTAGGTCTTACCGGACAGGATGCCCTCAACCTTGCCCTCAGCCATGTGGATTCCGCTCCGGTTGAAAAACTCGGTGGGAAAAGTCCTCTTGAGCTGGCTGATTTCATGTATCACGATCTATATGAAAAGCTGGATGCATTTGGCATCCGTAAAATAGAGAAAGATAAGGTTATTCTCAAACCTTACCTTCTCAAAAAATAAATTCTCACAGGTGGCTGTCAGGACAGTATCCTATGTCTAAACAGCAAGTGGAATTTAGTCCTGCACCCCGAAAAAGTGCCACTAACGTCCGCTCTTTTGTCGTGCAATAAAATACTATGATATCCTGTTATAAGGTAAGCGCTTAGTTTCGGGGTGCATCCCAAATGCGATTTCCGGATCTCACGC
>CAZLZH010000162.1:0-1637 GCA_964563955.1 uncultured Bacteroides sp.
ACAGTGTCATTGACTCCATCGAAGGGTACCAGATGACTGATTCCCAAAAATATCGTATGCGCCTCGTCCGCGCACATATGGATTATATCACATCTACCATCAATGATATAGACACTATGCTTGATTCTTTGGTTGCACCTTATGAAAATGCTGTCCAGTTACTGTGTACCATTCCGGGTGTTGACCGTAACAGTGCGATCACTGTTATCTCCGAAATTGGTACTGATATGGCTCCGTTTTCCAATTCCAAACGCTTATGCTGTTGGGCGGGATTAACCCCCGGCAACAATGAATCCGCTGGTAAGAAGAAATCTGTCAGAATAACACGTGCCGGTGTCTACCTCAAACCTGCATTGGTACAAGTTGCCCATGCAGCCGTGAAATCTGAAAAATCACCTTACTACAAACAGAAATATGAACGTATTATGAAGCGTCGTGGTAAAAAACATGCCATTATTGCAATCGCCCGGATGATTCTTACTGCCATCTACCAGATGCTATCTACTGGTGAAGTATGGAATCCGACCAATTTATACAAGATTGATATGCCTGAACCTTTAAAAGAAAAGCAGAAGGAAAAGGCTATCAAGCAGGCTAAGAAACTGCTTATCAGCGAGGGGATTATTTTTGAATCCCAACTAGTTTCTTAGCTATCTAAAATAATACATTTTTAAAGGCTGTCATGGGACAGTCTGTTAAAGTGCGCCATTTAATGGCTGTCTTCTACTTTCTTTCACAGTACCACCTCACTAAATCAAATCTCATATTTTATATCTTATATCAGTTTTTTGAGTTTACACAAAACTTGAAAACAGCCTCGCGCTTTTTACATCATGTTATTTACCTCATCTTCAAAATCACATGCTATAATCACACCCTTACAGCATTCCCTTAAACATCTAAGTAGATTAGCAATATTTTTTATATATTGGCTTTCATCAATATTGTGCGGTTCAATATCTAAGTAATATTTCCAATACAAAAAATCTGTAGAATCCAATAAATATTGCTCGACATTATATTCCTTATTCTTTTGAACACTAATATCACACCACTCAGTAACAATATAACTTACTGCCTCTTTTTTACCATCAACATAATTTATCAGTAAAGCAAACAGTTTTTCATAATCCATATCAGTATCAACAAATACCTTACAATATAAATCGTCGTACATTATTTTCCTCCTACTCAAACGGAATAAACGGTGGATTATCAAATGCTCCATCCCGTTTAATTATCGAAATGTCTACTTCCATTCCAAAAATTTCTTGTAATTCTTTTCGTAAGCCACTTAATTTAGCTTCTCCAGCTTGTATTTTACCCGTTTCTATTGCATGCAACATTGTTCGTTCTTTTGCAGAACCGGGATTAGGAGTTTTAAAACATTGATTTATAAGTGAATCAAATTTATCATCTGATACTCTTAATGCAATATCTATATCTGATGTCGGTTTCGCAGTTCCTTTTACTCGGCTTCCTTGAACAACGATATCACCACTTATATCTCCAACCCTATCTCTAAGCAGCTTTGAAGCATTACTAAATTGTTCTTGTGAAATCCCTTGAGGTAATGAATTTATACCACTCTTTACCAACTTCTCATGACTGACCTTTCGTACCTCCAGCACGTCATC
>CAZLZH010000163.1:0-1629 GCA_964563955.1 uncultured Bacteroides sp.
CAGATTGGTTCGCCAGCGTTCTTTTTATCTTGTTAAGATAACAAATGTGTTAGACCATACATTTCCTGAATTCAAACCATTTTTCAATGATCGTTTATCTAAAACTGCTTTATATCTACTAGAGAACTATGGCTCTGCTGAAAAGATGGCTCGTATGAATTCTGTTTCTTATGAGAAACTTCGTTCCATATCCAGAGGTAAGTTTTCTCCTCAACAATTCATTACTTTGAAAGAGCTTGCAGCTAATACAGTAGGTGTAAACAATTACATCTTTGATGTTGAACTCAACAACCTGCTTACCTTGTATAAAACTCTTGTCACAGAGATTGACACCCTTGAAAAAGAAATCAATCGTCTCATCGAAGAAGTCCATCCTCATTACTTATCTGTTCCTGGCATCGGTCCGATTTCTGCCGCAATCATTTATTCTGAGTACGGTGATATATCGAACTTTGATAATCCGGGACAGATGCTTGCATTCGCAGGAATTGAACCTGGAATCAATGATTCTGGAACAGAATCTCATGGTGGTCGAATGGTAAAACGAGGGTCTTCACAGTTACGCTATGCCTTGATTAATTGTTGCCTTCCTTTAATTCGTTTCGACATGACATTTGCAACTTACTATGCTAAGAAACGTGCAGAAGGCAAACCACACAGAGTTGCAATCACTCACGTTGCCAAGAAGCTGATTCGAGTTATCTATGCACTGGAGAGGCAAGATACCGATTTCTGCGTTCAGAAGCTTCGCTAATACTACAATACTTATTTTCTTGTAGAAGGTGATTGCCATCTAAAATACGCCGTATTTAGATGGTTTATTAAGGTTACCCTTTTTTATAATCATAAATTTTCTTCAAAATCTATTGACTATTTATAGTTTGCCACCTCCAATTACACTTTAAACAGTTTTAATTTGAGTAATTATTTCATCAGTTTTATTCATGATAACACGCCACACACACTATTACAAAAATCACCAAATTTGGTGCTTTTTATGTATTAGCAATATTGATCTAGCAAAGCCTCTGCTTCGGCTTGGGTTTTATGACAGTTGCTTATGAGTTTTGCAATCGTTTCTTCTTTGGATAGAGATTGCTCTTTAGAGTTGGTAATAACGTAATTGATAAACTGTTGTTCTGTGTCTGACAGTTTAGTTTTTGTATCTGACAATTCTGTTTTTGTATCTGACAGCTCGGTTTTCGTATCGGTCAATTCCTGCCGCATCTCATCCATCATAAAACGTGCGGTATTTTGATCCATTATTTTTAAGGCTTCGGAAAACATGGTTAGCACCTCCTCCGGTCTGTTCATATAGCCTGCCATTTCCGCATAGATTTCTTCCAGCCACGGATAGCGGCTGATTAAGGCTTCCGCGTCTGCAATTGTTTCTGTTGCAAGAAGAGATAGCCAAATCGATAAATCATCTTCATCTTTAGCATATCCATTTTCGCGGAATACGTCAAGGGAAATCAGGAAATATTCCTGCAAAAGTTCAAGTGGAAGACCGGTGTTAAATGTAGTTTTTCCATGGTGGAAATAAGCGCCCTGTAAAGAGTCCTGATGAAAGATGCCTGTAGATTTCTCAAAGAGTATAATTGTGTATACTTTTTTCAAATCGGAATATTT
>CAZLZH010000164.1:0-1616 GCA_964563955.1 uncultured Bacteroides sp.
TGACCCTCTGCTTGTAAGGCAGATGCTCTCCCAGCTGAGCTAAGATCCCATTTGTGTTGTGTTGCTCAACACTCTTGCTAGTATAATGGGTGTTCTAAATTTTGTCAAGTATTTTTAGAAAAAAATATCCGCCTCTCTATATACACCCAAATGTCCGCAATAAAAATATCCACAGCGTCAATGTCACGGATGACAGCAGGGTTGTAAGCACTATAATATTAGAAGTCAGTATATCGTCATTATCCATATTTTTTGCCATGACATAGCAGCTTACCGTTGTCGGTGATGCCAGCATAATCAAAATCGCAACCATTTCGCTCGGCGCAAACCCAAGCTTATATGCAATCGGAAGAAACAGCATCGGAAGCCCAATCAATTTAATAAATGTGGCAAACAATGCCGGTTTCAGCCTTGCGGCCGCCTGTTTCACATCAAACCCGGCTCCTACCGCTAACAGCGCAATCGGCGTCGCCGTCTGTGCAATGTAATGCAGCGTCCTCGATGGGATAGTCGGTATCGGCAGGGATATGAACGATGCCAAAAGTCCAAGTAAAATCCCAATGATAATCGGATTTTTTGCGATATTGATACATGCGCGTTTTATCTTCCCATAGTCCCGTTTTTCCGGTGTATTTGCATTAAAGACAAGAATAACAACCGATAAGATATTAAAAAACGGCACCGCTGCGACAATCATGAGCGGAGTCATGCCGATTTCGCCACATATATTTTCCACAAAAGCAACGCCAAGTATCGCAGCACTTCCCCGCGCGCCCGCCTGTGCAAATGCGCCGACCATCGTTTTGTCCTTCAGCGTAAGTCTGGCGATTGCCCATACAAGAAGGAACATCACAATCGTCACAATCAGGCAAAACAGGAAAAATTTCACATTCATATCCTTTCGGACATCCGAATCCGCAATATCCAAAAAGAGCATGACCGGAAGTGCCACAACAAACACATACCTATTTGCCACCCGCACAAATTCGTCCGTCAGAAAATGAAGCCGTTTTAAAATATAGCCAAGTAATATGACCAAAAAAATCGGAATTGTAACATTTAAACTGAAAATAAAATTCTCCATATTTCCCCCTTTATCCGACAGCAAGTGTATCACAAAATTGTTGAAATTCCAAGCCTTTCCGCCCCTTAAAAAAAGTCAAAAAAAGTGTTGACAAGGAACATCCCTTCATATATAATAATGCTTGCGTTGAGATTTGGCATAATGATAACGCCATTTCGGGGTGTGGCTCAGCTTGGCTAGAGCGCCTGATTTGGGATCAGGAGGTCGCAGGTTCGAATCCTGTCACCCCGACTAGCAAGTTCTCTCCGCCAAGCTCATAATATGCGGGTGTAGTTCAATGGTAGAACACTAGCCTTCCAAGCTAGATACGTGGGTTCGATTCCCATCACCCGCTCTTTATTTTCGCATATACACTCAGTATAGCGAAAAACAAATGTGTCCGTAGCTCAGCTGGATAGAGCAACGGCCTTCTAAGCCGTGGGTCGGGGGTTCGAATCCCTTCGAGCACGTTTATGGTGGGTATGGCGCAGTTGGCTAGCGCGCCAGATTGTGGCTCTGGAGGCCGAGGGTTCGAGTCCCTCTATCCACCCTT
>CAZLZH010000165.1:0-1609 GCA_964563955.1 uncultured Bacteroides sp.
ATTACAGCTAGTATGGTAAAAGAGTTAAGAGAGATGACAGGTGCAGGTATGATGGACTGTAAGAAGGCTCTTACAGAGACAGACGGCGACTTTGATAAGGCTATGGAGTTCCTTCGTGAGAAGGGACTTGCAACTGCTGTTAAGAAGGCAGGCAGAATTGCCGCAGAAGGTATCGTTATGACAACGGTTATCAATGATGGCAAGAAGGCAGCAATCGTTGAGGTAAATGCAGAGACCGATTTTGTAGCAAAGAATGAAGTGTTCCAGACTTATGTTAAGGAAGTTGTAGATCAGGTAGTTGCAAGTGACGCTTTGGATGTGGAAGCATTCAAGAATGAGAAGTGGGCGCTTGATACATCTATGACAGTTGCTGAGAAGCATGCAGCTATGGTTGCAAAGATTGGTGAGAACATGAATATCCGTCGTTTTGTAAGAATTGATACAACAGGTCTTGTTGTTTCTTATATTCATGCGGGCGGAAAGATTGGAGTTCTTGTTGAGGCTGATACAGATGGTTCCGGAGAGGCGATTGAGGAGTGCTTAAAGAATGTTGCTATGCAGGTTGCTGCTATGAATCCGAAGTATGTATCTACTTCAGAGGTATCTGAGGAATATAAGGCACATGAGCTTGAAATCTTAGTCGCACAGGCTAAGAATGATCCTAAGAATGCAAACAAGCCGGATAATATCATTGAGAAGATGGTACAGGGTCGTTTGAATAAGGAGCTTAAGGAAGTATGTCTTCTTGAGCAGGAATATGTGAAGGCTGAGAACAAGGAGAATGTTGCGAAGTACGTGGAAAGCGTTGCAAAAGCAAATGGCTGCAAGCTTGCAATCAAGCAATTTGTTCGTTTTGAGACAGGTGAAGGCCTTGAGAAGAAGAATGAGGACTTTGCTGCTGAGGTTGCTGCACAGATGAATGCATAAGTGAACTTTGCGTCGAACTTTAAAAAATGGGAACCCTTGTAAGTGGTATGAATATGCCATTTGCAGGGGTTTTTAGATTTATGTAATACCTTACTTAATCTAGGAAAACACTGATTAAAAGTTATCTTGTAGGTTTTGAATATTATTCTAAATCAAGTAACATAATTGTATTAGATTATGAAATATATAATTCAAGAAACAGGTGGGAATGATTGTATAGTGGGTCCAACGATTGATCAGTATATTCAAAAAATACATACAATTATAAATTGGTTTTAAAATGAGGAGTAATAGGTTGAATTTATCCTAGAAAAAAGATACAATAATAATATAAAACTGTTGGGAGGTGTGAGCAATGACAATAGATACAAACACAATGGTTTCTATTACTGAAGCTAACCAGAACTTTTCTAAAATAGCAAGATTAGTGGATGAACATGGATCAGCTGTTATTTTGAAAAACAATGCACCAAGATATCTTGTTATAGATTTTAGCAAAGCAGATAATGATGCTGTTGCATTAAATGAAGATGTGCTGAGTATATCAAAAAGGTTAATTGAAAAAAATGGAGAAGCCTATGGGGTGCTTGCAAAATGATAAAAATGACAAAGGAACAAGTTCTGTTACTGCACACTCAATTAATAGAGGCTACTGGAGGAAGTGATGGAATTAGGGATGTGG
>CAZLZH010000166.1:0-1551 GCA_964563955.1 uncultured Bacteroides sp.
CTGTAGATTTCTCAAAGAGTATAATTGTGTATACTTTTTTCAAATCGGAATATTTAAAGTTCTCGCTCTGCTTTAAACGGGTGTACTGTCGGAGCAGCAGATCCGACGAATAGCAGGACATCCGTTCTGCCGGGAACTGATACGGGATTTTCTGGATTTCGACATTTGCGAGAGAACCGTCCGACAGCCGGACGAGAATATCCATGATAAGAAGCGAGTCAGCGGAGAGAACTACATTTTCAGATGGCAGGATGTCCTGAATCTGAACGGACTCTCCAAGGATGGAGCTTAGTAACTGCTCTAATCGATTCCGATGAAAATCCGGATTGAAAATGCATTTGAAAAATGGGTCGTATGTAAGCGGCAGAGTCTTTTTTCCTGTCATAAAATCAATAAACCTTGTCTTCCATTCGCCGTGAAGATGTGAGTATTGACCAAAAAATGCAGGATTACTTTGAAGCATGCGCTCCAATTCATCCTTTGAAGTATAAAATTGTGTCTTGTTCATAGGTGCCTTTCCGGGATTACCCCCTGTAACAATGTTTACGAGTAAATTGCAAAATGGAAACAAAATAAATAATTAAGAAAGTTTCCGAAAATAAAAACATAGATGTAACGGAACGCACCGGACAATATGCTTTTCATCACACAAATACTGTAACATGGTAGAAAAGGTCTGTAAAGAGTATCAATGAGTTTATCACAGAAAATTCACATTTACGTTGTAATAGGTGAATAAATCAAAAATACCGACAATACTATCCGTTACATTAACTATTTATCATAAGCCCTATTTTAGCATTATCGGTATTAATAATTCCCTATGCAAAAAATCTTCTGAAAGCAGCTACATTCGAGCACTTCTCCATTGTAGGCTTAATGGCAAATTGGGTCTCGTATAATCTGGTATCTCCATATGCCTTCCGGGTCTGCTTTCGCATCCCACTTCGGTAAATCGAATTTTTTACCATATTGATTTTTCTTTGTAAACAGTTTTTGTATCGTTTTAATAAAAAAGCCTCTGTCACTGTCCGCGGACAGTAACAGAAGCTTCTTAAATTATATAAAACTAATTAAGTTTTATTTTGTAAGCACTTCCTGCTTACTTAGAACATTCTACTGATTTGCAATAGCAGCCTGTGCAGCAGCAAGTCTTGCGATTGGTACACGATATGGTGAACATGATACATAATCAAGACCAATCTTATGACAGAACTCTACTGATGAAGGATCTCCACCGTGCTCACCACAGATACCAACATGGAGCTTTGGATTAACCGGCTTACCAAGCTTGATGGCCATATCCATAAGCTTACCAACACCTGTCTGGTCAAGCTTAGCAAACGGATCGTTCTCAAAGATCTTTGTATCATAGTAAGCATCTAAGAACTTACCGGCATCATCTCTTGAGAAGCCAAATGTCATCTGCGTCAGGTCGTTTGTACCGAAGCAGAAGAAGTCAGCCTCCGTCGCAATCTCGTCGGATGTAAGAGCAGCACTAGGGATCTCGATCATAGTACCAACTACATACTCAAGTGCAACACACGCAGC
>CAZLZH010000167.1:0-1518 GCA_964563955.1 uncultured Bacteroides sp.
TATTCATCTTGATATGCCCTTCTGTATATCTAACTTGACAAATTTCCTTAGATATTATGTCTAAATAACGCTTTGGTAATTGTCGTTACCTCATAAGAGGTAAGATGATAGATATTTTCAAACTAATAAACGAACGGAGGTTAACGTGTCCTTACGAATGACATTATCAAGCTTTTTATTTTCTCTTTTCAAGATACTCTTTTAGTTCACGTTTTGCCGCAAATATAGCTTGAGGAAATAACTCAAAATATTTATTTATTCCCTCATGAACAACAGGTTCTATGATATTTTTGATGTTATACTCAAAACATTTCATTAATTCATCGGAATTAATTGTAGATAATTCAAATTCATACTTTGTTCCATCATTTGTTTCATTTACAAATCTTCCGATAATATCACACTCATTAATTTTGGGATAATCAAAATTTACATGAATATCTCTTACACAAAATCCATAATTCACGTAATAGGTATCACCATAATTTGATTTCTGAGTATTGATAACAATAATCAACTTTTCAGATTTATAATAATAGTTCTTCCTACAATATTTAAATCCTATCAAGCCTGTACTCACTTGCAATACCTTTTTTAATTCTGTATTATTCATTAACTATCTCCTTTTTAATATGTATCCAAAACAGATGTCCAACCTTCTCCAAATACATTCTCTATCTCCTCCAAATAATTCTGTAATTGCTTTTTTCCTTTTCTGATTTGATTTGGATTATGTGGCTTCAATTCATAAACTGTTTTAGTTTTAAAATCAATATAATCAACTCTTTTTCCACTTGGAAGTACATATTCTTTAAATTTGGTTATATTGTCTACATCTCCTACCTTATATTCTTTGTGAACTTTTTTCCCAAATTCCAAACTAGATTTAGTATATCCTTTATCATCTATTGAAATGTCATATTGTGATTTAAAAGTTCTTCCATCAGTCTTTTTGCTACCCTTTATCGACTTCTCACAACTTTTTTTTCGTACCTCCAGCACGTCATCATAGTTAATCTTGTCAATGGCTATTTTCTCATCTACCCTGCTGATTCCCTTCAGTTCCTCGGGTTTCAGTCCCTCGCGGCTTCCCCGCATCTGAAATTCCAGATACTTTTCCGGGTCACCCTCGGATATCTCGCCAAATGCAGACACGCTGTTGCGTTTTGGTATCTCCACCTCCGGTACTGCCGTCTTCTTCGGCAAAAGCTCGATATCATAATCAGCCAGTGAGAACATCTTCTCCATCGCATACTCTGACACAACCGCACCCGTGTAAAGGGTTGCAAGATTTCCCGCTATCTCATAGACTGCCTCCGCCCGGCTTCCTTCGGTAAAATCCGTAAGTCCCTGTGCTTCCCGTTCCACATCCCATGTATCCACCAGCACACTTGCATCATATGCCTCAACAGCCTTATCCAGATTGTAATAGACGGATGCTGCACTTGTGATTCGCGAAAGTGTGAAAAACGCTACACCGTACCCGCTTCCAAACGGCACAAAGAAGGACGCCACCGC
>CAZLZH010000168.1:0-1510 GCA_964563955.1 uncultured Bacteroides sp.
TAGAATTCAAAGAAAGGAAAATCGGGTAGGGTGACAACAACCCGAAAAAATTCCGCAAATATTATAGAGGAGAATGATTATGGGATTATTTGATAAATTTAAGAAAAATAACAAGAATGAAAAAAATGAGGAAGTAGCTGCTTACGGATGGGATGCAATTGATGCGGAGGCAAAAAGAATATATCCCGGTCAAGATAATCCCAAGCATTATGCGGCTTTAATTAAATGGAGATTTGGTGGTCCGGATCCGCTTGATGGTATTAGTGTATATGATGCCGGAGATTATTGGCATTTTGTAACTTACGGATTATCCGAACTTTATGAAAAAGAAAGTGAGGATAAAGAGTGGAGTGGTTATGGAATGGAATTTACATTTAAATTAAAAAAAGATGGCTATGTAGACGAAGAACAAGAGATTAAGTGCGTTTGCGGATTATTACAACAAATTGCAAAGATTACTTTTACAAATGGCGAAATATTCAATCCATTTGAATATTTATATACAGGACAAACACAAGGAATTGATTCGCGAGAAATTTCAAATATAACGGGATTTATTACTATACCAGATACAAAATTTCAAACATTAAATACGAAAAATGGTCGGGTTGATTTTCTTGAGTTTATTGGAGTCACAAATAATGAACTGTTAGCACTCAAAAATAAGGAATTAGATGTAAAAACCTTATATGATAAAATAGGCAGTGATGTAACAAATTATAATAGGGATTCAGTTATATAACTTCCAATCATAGAGAGGAGTTCTGTGAGTGAATAAAACGCGGATTATTGGAAAAATAAAGGTTGGCTTAATGGGGGAAAAGCCATATTAAGAATAGGGAAAATTCCCATTTAGGTAACAAGTAATGTCATTTGCATTTGTATTATACGAGTATTTCCAGTATGTAATATTACTTGTATAAAGATAAAAATAACTTTGAAATGGACACTCGACGGAGGAAATGGTTTTGGATAGGAATGTAAATATAATAACAGACTTAAAAGGGAATAAAATTGTGCTAATAAACGACATCATATTCAAGGGAAAAAGGTCTGTAAATTGGGAGGATGTAAAGAATTATCTTGAAACATATGTTGGTGAATTTTATGAAATTGCTGATACAAAAGATATTGTATATATTGGAAGAGAGTTACCGGACGAATACACTGGTTCGCAGTATACATATTCGATGAAAGGGGCAAATGCGAAGGCAAAGGCAAATGCATCACAGGGGATACCGGAGATGCTTGAGATTGCGACCGGAAAGCATTTCAGGGAAAATCATGGTGAAAAACATAAAAGAAATGCTGCGAATGGCTGGTATCGGTATAATTCACGATTTGCATTGCCTGTTTATGATGAAAGTGGGGAAGTGGAACGATATAATGTGTTCCACGCTTCTATGCTGATACGGCATGATACAGATGAAAAGATGTATCTTTACGACATTATGGACATAAAAAAAGAAACGAGCAACCCTTTCGAACCATCAGATTTTACTTGGCAAAA
>CAZLZH010000169.1:0-1436 GCA_964563955.1 uncultured Bacteroides sp.
AACAATTCCTGCTTCCATATAGTTAGCAATATAAGCATTGGCCAGCAACCATATAACTCTCTTAGTTCCTGTCGACATATTAGCCATACTTAACGGCTGATTCATATAATCACATTTAACAAACAAACGATATATGTGTTCACGAAGTTTAAAGGGAATTTCCTTCTCAATCTCCTCTTCAGATAATTTCTTATCAGCAACAGTTACCATCATTTGTCGTTCCACATTTTGATCAGTTAATGTGTATTCATTTAAATTGATCGACGTAAACTCCGGAAACATTATAGATAATGACTCTTCAAACAACTCATAAAGTTCCGGTGCTTTATTTTTTAAACGTTGCAACGCCTTAGGAACATCTGTATCATCAAACCTTATA
Source organism: uncultured Bacteroides sp. (assembly GCA_964563955.1). Lineage (GTDB taxonomy): Bacteria > Bacillota > Clostridia > Lachnospirales > Lachnospiraceae > Coprococcus_C. Next base: position 380 of record CAZLZH010000169.1, read on the forward strand.
GAATCTTCCTCATCTTCAATATACTCCAATGGTGATGGCTGATACCTATCTATTAAATCTAAAGAAGAACATACCCTAAATGCAATTTTTTGAATTGCATTTATAACATTTACAATCTCTATATCTTCTATTAATCCTAATACGTCGATTGCCAACTGTAACCCGTCTAGTTCAATCTTCCGATATGCCGTTGTTGACTTGGTGTTTCTATATTTTCCTTCTTTTCTTTTTAAGTACGAAGTGTACCTTACACTGGTATTTTCTCTGGTTTCAATCCATTCATCGGTAATACAATCACCTTTTTCATCATCACGATGCCATTTGAAAGAAAAACCGTATCTTACATATTTGTATTCTCCAAGTTCTTCATCTTCAAATTCTATTTCAAATCTATACTCAGAATTTTCCAACGCCAAACACAAAGGGATCCCTCTTACCCATCCCATCATGCTTTTTCTTCCTTTTCTCGATTCGTGAATAAAATCAAATCCAAAATCAATTGCTTCTAAAAGGTTGGATTTACCATAGTTGTTTGGAGAAATAATTGCACATATGTTATCCAATTCTAATTTAGTAGTATTCAGATTCTTAAATCCACCTACTGTAATGCTATTAATCTTCATATTAACCACACTCCATCTATGTTATATTATATATTATAGTGTAATTTGCGCAAAAGTCAACCTTTTTATTCACTTCATCTCTATTTTGTGCAAAAATAGTTGCTTTTCCTGTTTTGAAATGCACTTTTTTGTTCATTTCATTTTTATCTTCACATAAATAGATATATCTAAAACGAGGGTTATTGCAAAACAGATAGATAATCCTTAACTCTGCAACAACCCTCATAAATATTCATCAGTTTATAAATTATTTACCAAAACTTAATGGGGGTCTTATACCTTTTCATAAAAATGTGTCCATTATTCCCCATACGGATAATAATGCTCTGCCTTCGACTGAAACTCCTTCAAATCACAAATCTTCATATCCGCATTAAACTGTCAATGACATTTTGATTTTGCATGTTTTTGGCGTTTAAATTTTGCACTTTTTG
>CAZLZH010000170.1:0-1421 GCA_964563955.1 uncultured Bacteroides sp.
ACTCATTCCACACATCCACATAATCCTGCAATCCACCCGGACGCATTGCCATGCTTACATAACTTGCTGGCTCTTTCCTTGCAAGTCTGGAAAGAATCCCTGCATCCTCCGGCTCATCAAATATAATCTGCGCCTCTGCTTTATCACAGTCAATTGTAAGTTCCTTACCATCCATATCTGTTATAATAACTGTATTTCTGGCATCATCATAAAAAAACAAATTATATTTCATATAATCCCTCTTTTTCCCTAAATATCAAACAAATTCATCTGATTATTAATAAGTGACTTTACCTTTCTTTCCTTGATTACATCTGTGCTATCTATTTCACCAAACAACAAAGGTGATTTGGGATTGTGCATACCAAAATTCTTTTCTACAGTATTTGAACTATAATTTGCATAACAATACAAACATCCATTTTTACATGTATTATAGGCTCCTATATCAATACTTGCCACACATCCACATTCTGCTCTTTGATTTGTGTCTTTATCAACATTAAGTTTAAATCCGCCAATTCTCTCTATTCGTTCCCTATCAATACAATGAGCATGCTCAACTCCTATATTATGAAAATCTCCAATTTCAGCACAGGTATCAATATACAAACCATACTCCTTTGCTATTTCTACAAATCTTTGCAATAATTCTACCTGCATTTCATATGTATCTTTGACAATACTTAAGGGCTTTACATTTCGCTCTGTATTTCTATACATATCCATAAAGCTCACAGTACACTTCTCCGTATAATCACCCAATTTTGAAGCTAATACTTCAAAATACTTACAATGATACTCTATTGAGTACTTCTCATTAAAGAAGATTGGATCATATCTCCATATAATTTTTTCTTTACCAATTTCTCTAGATAACTGTTGAAATGTTGGAATAACAATTTTATTTTTTGATGGTAAATTTTTTTCTACATCTGGACCATACGCACTTAATGTGAATTGAAAATAATATGTATAATCTTTAATTTGGTCCAAGTATGGCAACATTGGAGTTGGATTTTTCGTCCAAAATACGATTGCATCAACAATATCTGGAGATAAATCTATCTTACTTACCTGATGTATATTCATCGGATTTCTAACCAATACATATTTCTCTTTTAATCTATTAACCAACCATTCCGAATAGTAAGACGGTATATCTGTACGTCTACTTGCACTAATTATCATCAAATCACCTCTTTTTTTATTATCATTTGCGCACTAGCACATGTATCAAATGGTGAATATTTTTTCCATTTCCTTATATCAAAAAAGTTTTCATTTTGGGGAAATTCCCCGTCTGAGTTTTCTCCATATGTATATCCTCTAGGATAATATTCACTTCTTGAATTATCATTACAAAAACGTCCCTTCCTCGAAATAGAATCTCTAAGTTTTCGAAATAATTGATCAAAATA
>CAZLZH010000171.1:0-1089 GCA_964563955.1 uncultured Bacteroides sp.
TGGAAGCGTTAGAGGTGATTTGCGGGCGAGATTTTGAAAGTGCATATGGTGCAAACCCGGTATATCAGGCAGGACAATACATAGAACAATCGTTTAATCAGTTGGTTGAAATGTACTATATCGAATTGGAGCGTCAAACTACATTTTCTGAGATGTATTTTTTGCTGCTTCAGAATGCTGATTTTGACTCGCAGGGTAATCCTTGCTTTGATATGGCGCAGGTAAGTGAAAAATTGATGGAGCAATATAAGATGAATCCTTCGGAGGGAAGGAATTTTGCAATTCGTTTTTTCGTTAATGTAAAAAATGTAGGCTTATTTCAATGGATAGATGCAGAGGCTTTAACAAATCAGCTTCCTATGCTTGGCTCGGACATACTGTATCAAGTCAATTACTCAGGTAATGATGTTCTTTATGGCACTTCAGGTAATGATACATTGGAAGGTGGAATGGGTAATGATGTGTTGCGAGGAGATTTAGGGGATGACACGTATTACTTTAATTATGGGGACGGAAACGACACAATACGCGATTATGAAAACAGCGAGACATCCGGAAGGGATGATAAGATCGTGTTCGGGGAAGGAATCCGTCCGGAGGATGTGTACATGGAACGAATCGGGGATGACCTGCATATCCGGTACTCCGAGACAGACAGTGTCACGATCGAGGATGCGTATTATTACAGTGACGGAAGATATCAGGTGGAATCCATCGTGTTTGCGGACGGAACCGTGTGGAAGGATGAAGAGATCGGGAAACGGTGCAACACAAGACACGGAAGCAGTGGAAACGACAGCATGATCGGATATGATAAGATGCTGGAGTACGACCCGAATGAGACGTTTTATGCGGGAGCCGGGAATGATACGATCCATGCATATGGAGGAGACGATACGGTATACGGGGAAGCCGGAAACGATACGATCTATGCGGGAGCCGGGGATGACAGGATCACAGGCGGAACTGGAAATGATTATATGAACGGAGATATCGGAAACGACAGCTATTATCTGAATCTCGGAGACGGAGCTGACACAATACGCGATTATGAAAACAGCGAGACATCCGGAAGGGATGATAAGATCG
>CAZLZH010000171.1:1189-1406 GCA_964563955.1 uncultured Bacteroides sp.
AGACAGACAGTGTCACGATCGAGGATGCGTATTATTACAGTGACGGAAGATATCAAGTTGAGAATATGGAGTTTATAGATAATTCTAAGTATTCTATCAATTATAATGATTTGAATCTCAATTTGGTAGAAGCCGGTGACTCTACGAATGAGGAAGAAGTGTTGGATACATATACTGAAACAATTGCATCTGCAATTATAGATACAAATGTTGGAAA
>CAZLZH010000172.1:0-1381 GCA_964563955.1 uncultured Bacteroides sp.
TGGAAGCGTTAGAGGTGATTTGCGGGCGAGATTTTGAAAGTGCATATGGTGCAAATCCCGTATATCAGGCTGGACAATACATAGAACAATCGTTTAATCAGCTTGTGGAAATGTATTATATCGAATTGGAGCGCCAGACTACGTTTTCTGATTTGTATTTTTTGTTGCTTCAGAATGCTGATTTTGATTCGCAGGGAAATCCATGCTTTGATACGAAGCAGGTGAGTGAAAAGTTGATGGAACAATATGCGGATAATAAACGAGAGGGAAGAAATTTTGCAATTCGATTTTTCAGTAATGTGAACAGCGTAGGCTTGCTTCCATGGATAAATGAAGAGGAACTAACAAATCAGCTTCCGATGCTTGGCTCAGACATACTGTATCAAATTGATCATTCAGGTGATGATGTTATTTACGGTACTTCCGGTAATGATAAATTGGAAGGTGGAATAGGTAATGACGTGTTACGAGGAAATTTGGGCGATGACACATATTATTTTAATTACGGGGATGGAACCGATACAATACGGGATTATGAAGAAAGCGAGACATCGGGAAGGGATGACAAAATCGTGTTCGGGGAAGGAATCCGCCCGGAGGATGTGTACATGGAACGAATCGGAGACGACCTGTATATCCGGTACTCCGAAACAGACAGTGTCACGGTACAGAGGGCGTATTATTACACTGATGGAAGATATCAGGTGGAATCCATCGTGTTTGCAGATGGAACCGTGTGGAAGGAGGAAGAGATCGGGAAACGGTGCAACACAAGACATGGAAGTGCCGGAAGCGACAGCATGACCGGTTATGATAAGATGCTTGGATATGACCCGAACGAGACCTTCTATGCAGGAGCCGGGGATGATACGGTGGAAGCACGTGGCGGAAACGATACGATATACGGAGAAGCAGGAAACGATGAGCTTTATGCCGGAGCAGGCGATGACAGGATCACAGGCGGAACCGGAAACGATTATATGGATGGAGGAATCGGAAACGACACCTATTATCTGAATCTCGGGGATGGAACCGATACAATACGGGATTATGAAGAAAGCGAGACATCGGGAAGGGATGACAAAATCGTGTTTGGGGAAGGAATCCGCCCGGAGGATGTATATATGGAGCGGATAGGAGACGACCTGTATATCCGGTACTCCGAAACAGACAGTGTTACGATAGAGAGAGCGTATTATTACACTGACGGAAGATATCAGGTTGAGAATATGGAATTTATAGATAATTCTAAATATTCTATCAATTATAATGATTTAAATCTTGATTTGGTAGAAGCCGGAGATTCTATGAATGATGAAGAACTGCTGGATACATATACTGAAACAATTGCATCTGCAATTATAGATACAAATGTTGGAAA
>CAZLZH010000173.1:0-1363 GCA_964563955.1 uncultured Bacteroides sp.
ATGTCCTGGATTTTCAGAAGCAGGTCCGAGGTTGGTAGATGATAAGCGAAATTTTTTGTATTTGCATTTTATTCGTTGTTTGATGCAGAGTAAACCTAAGATTTTTGTAGCAGAAAATGTAAAAGGCATGATGACTCTTGGAAAGGGAGAAGTGTTTAAACAGATTGTTCAGGACTTTGCAGCAGCAGGATATACAATTTACCATAAGTTGCTTAATTCGGCGGAATATGGTGTTCCACAGATAAGAGAACGAGTAATTCTGGTAGGAGTAAGAAATGATATTGATTTTGAATATGTATATCCTCAAGAAACACATGGATATGGTGTAGATGGGTTGAAAGAAATAGTTACTCTGCGTGATGCAATTGGTGATTTGGAGAATGATCCCGGGGACTATTTTACGGGTTCTTACTCAACAATTTTCATGTCACGTAATCGAAAAAAACTTTGGTCGCAACCAAGTTTTACCATTCAGGCATCAGGAAGGCAAGCACCTATTCATCCGGCAGGAGAGCCTATGGTACGCGTAGGTAAGGATAAGTATATCTTTAGCGATGGTGAAGAAAACAATAGGCGCCTATCAGTGAAGGAAATTGCAAGAATCCAGACATTTCCGGATTGGTATGAATTTAGTAGAGGTACAAACAGTAGAAACGATAATGCAAAGTTGGATTTAGTTTATAAACAGATAGGAAATGCGGTGCCGGTACGTTTGGCATTGGCTGTTGCGGAACCGATTGCAGAGTTTGCAAAAAAATATTTGGCACAGGAAGAAGAACCATTAATTGAGGTGTGCGTATGAATTCAACAGCAGAAAAATTAGAAGTATTATGGGATGATTTAAACTTAGATTATGAAGGTGAAAATAAGTACGCTTCTTTCTTTTCTTCAAACGGAAATTTGCATACTTATCCTGCAAAAGCTGTCCCAGAGATGGTAAGTGAATTAATAAAAAAAATTAGTTCGATTCATAAAGTTAAAAATGTTTTAGACCCATTTGTAGGGAGTGGTACAACGGCACTGGAATCAAAATACCTGGGAATGGATTTTTGGGGGTCAGATTTGAATCCGTTAGCTGTATTATTAACAAAAACTAAGGCATTAACAATCGAAAATACAAATTACACAAAAAAGAGAATACATGAATTTTTAAAAAAATTGGAAGAAGAATATGTATTAACCAAGATTATACCGATAGTGTCGTTTGATAGGATAGACTATTGGTTTAAAAAAGAAAATATTCGTGAGTTGTCATATATAAAGTATAGAATTGAGTTGTTTCTTAAAGGTTCAAATCGAGCTAAGAGGGAAATGTATGCATTGATTTTACTGACTGCATTTAGCACAACGATAAGAAAAGTAT
>CAZLZH010000174.1:0-1343 GCA_964563955.1 uncultured Bacteroides sp.
TGATATATGCACCTGTTTGCGTATGGGAATTACCATTTATATCCCGTTTGTTGATGTTTTCATAGTTTAAATCAAAGCCGACAATCCCCAAATCTTCAAGATGAAACAGTTCTCCCTCATCCACTTTTCCATTTTGATTCACATCTTTCCATACCCGCAGTTCCGAAAAAATCTGATCCTGATTGTCAATCTTATTATCTCCATTTGTATCAAAGCTTTTTAGAGTTTCAAATCCATTCTGATATACGTCATCTCCAAATAATTCCTGACCATTATCAATGTTTCCGTTTTTATTCACATCTCTAACGAGCAAGCCGTCATCTTTTCCTACCCATCCTGTCTTTTCGGCAAAGTTATTCCCATCAAAATCAAAATAAACGCCGTCCTTTACGGAAACAGTTTCAACGCCGTCTCCATCTAAATCAAGTATCAATGGATCCGCCGGAAAAATATATGCTCCGGCTCTAAAAAACCAATCATACACCTCATCTACCATAGAACTGATCATTTCCCCAGCCGCAGAGCCGCAAATACCCGCGCATACAACAAACATCATACCCACAACAGGATTCAATCCTCCTATAAGTGTCGTCGCTAATGTAGCAGATCCCATACTTAACAGGTTTGTAATTCCATAGCGACGCAGTTCCGATGCCGCCCCATCAATATCGCCCTGTTCATATAGTTTTTTTACCTGCGCTACCGTCAGAACAACATCTGCAATGTCTAATATATCTGAATATTTATCAACCTTCTCCATTACTCTGTTGAACTTCTTTATAAATTTGGAAGGGCACTTACCCGTATCTATTTTTTCACCAGAGCACTTCTCATACTCGCTAATAACATTCTTACTTTTCTCAGAAAACTCAACCTTCTCTGAATCTACAGAATCCTTATCTATGATATCCTTTACAGACCCATCTGGTGCATCCTTATCTACGATATCCTTTACAGACCCATCTGATGTATTGTTTTTATGATTCGTATTCGTATCTGAACCATCTCCAGAATCATGATGATTGCTGACATGATCAGAAGTGCCCGTATCAGCTACATGATCGGAATTTCCCGTATTTGATGTACCTGAAGAAGCATCCTGATTATGTACTACATCTGTATCTGCATTCGTCTTTCCGTCACTATTTGTCTTTCCATCACTGTCAGAACCATCGCTATTCCCATCGAGACTGGATCTCTTATTTTGTGCTTCGTCTATTTTGTTGTGTTTCCATCCTCCCTCAACTTTTCCATTCTTTTGGAATTCAACCTCCACTGCCTGGGAACGTATATTCCCATCCGAATCCGGCAAATCTCCATAAGTAACCTTAAACTCATATCCT
>CAZLZH010000175.1:0-1324 GCA_964563955.1 uncultured Bacteroides sp.
TCCGCTGCGTTCGAAACGAGCGAAAGCGCGTCTGCGATGACATTGTTAACTTTGCACAATTCCATAATCTGTAGCAACAGTTTCGCAATTGCCTATACAAATTTTTGCTTAAAAGGAGAACTATAATATGGAAATGCATATTCTGAAGCTTCGTGAGGGAGAAGAATATATAAAACTCGGACAGGCACTGAAAGCAACCGGCATAGCAGATTCGGGAATCGATGCAAAGGAAATGATACAGCAGGGACTTGTTGTTGTAAACGGTGACATAGATGAGAGAAGAGGCAGAAAATTATATGACGGTGATGAGGTCGTTTTTGATGATCAAAAGATTAGTATTCAAAAATAACTTATGATATTAAGGAGTAAACCATGTATATTAATAATCTGGCACTTTTGAATTACAGAAATTATGAAAGTGCAGAGATTACATTTTCAGATGGAATCAATATTTTATATGGGGATAATGCTCAGGGAAAGACAAATATTCTCGAATCCATTTATATGATTGGAACAACGAAAAGTCACAGAGGAAGTAAAGACAAGGAAGTCATAAGATTTGGAGAAAGTGACTGTCATATACGTGCAGAGGTTAGTAAGCAGGATATGAATCGACGCATTGATATGCATCTTAAAAAAAATAAGAGCAAAGGAATTGCCATAGATTGCATACCGATACGAAGAAGTTCCGAGCTGCTCGGAATTATGAACATGATATTTTTTTCACCGGAGGACCTTTCCATTATAAAAAACAGTCCGGCAGAGCGAAGAAATTTCATGGATATGGAATTATGTCAATTAAGTAAATTATATGTCAGTTATTTATCAAATTATAAAAAGGTATTAGATCAGAGAAATAATCTGCTCAAACAGATAGGCTTTGACAGAAGTAAATTAGATACTCTTTCCGTATGGAACATGCAATTGGTAAAATATGGAATAGAAATTATAAGAGAAAGGAATAATTTTATTGATTCAATAAATGAGATAATTCCGGATATACATAGTAAATTAACATCCGGAACAGAAAAATTAAGTCTTATTTATGAAAAAAATGTAGAACCGGAATATTTTGAGTTTGTTTTGGAGGAAAAACAGGAAATAGACATTCGTTATCAGACAACTCAGACAGGTCCTCACAGAGATGATATCTCTTTTATGATAGGGGATATGGATGTGAAAAAATACGGTTCTCAGGGACAGCAGCGGACGGTTGCACTTTCCTTGAAGCTGGCTGAAATAGAGCTTGTAAAAAAGTTGATAAATGATAATCCCATATTACTGTTAGACGATGTGATGTCAGAGCTTGACAGAAATCGGCAGG
>CAZLZH010000176.1:0-1318 GCA_964563955.1 uncultured Bacteroides sp.
TTACATTGGAAGAATTACAAAATCAGGAATTGATTTGGGATTATAATGAGTCAGGGAACTGGATCTTTGGAGAAGACACACCTGAAGCTCTTAGGTCACTTGCAGTAAATCTGTATCAGGCATTACTTGATACAGGGCATAAGCTACCAATAGTGAAACGCAATAATTTTGAACTTCTTGAAGACCTTGGACAAAGATATATGGATTATGGAAATGCCGGAGGTGGACACTATAATGGTGTGTATAGAGCATTCTTGGTAAATGACAGATTTGGTGAAACGCAGATTGTATCACTTTCTATATTTGGTACAGATGCAGGGTTTCGAGGTGAAAAGCGAAACAGTTATACATCTATGACAGTAGCTATAGACCGGTTTAAGACAAGCCATAATTCGCTTCAGTATAATGTAGACAGATTTGTAAAACTTTTGCCGGATGGTAAAGCTGCTTTTTTACATAATGGTCAGATAAGCAGTATGAAAAGCGATGAGATTGTCGCTATGGTATCACAACATGGCGAAGGAATCCGGGTTGGTTCGACAGGAATCGAATTAGGAACAATAGATATAAATAAATTATTGTACCTTGATGATAAAGATGTTTTCGAACTGATATACAGTTTCATTGAGTATGCACTTTTGAGGGAAGAAGTTCGGAGACGGAAGAAAAAAGAGAGATAGATTGTAGGAAGAATGAATGCGTCAGTATCTTATATACTGGCGTTTTTCTTTTGCATGAAAGTGTCGCCCGTTCAGCGACCAAATAGATAAGGTACAAATATATAATGTAATTGTAATAAAGAAAAAGATGCAATGAGCCGGAACAGACCGGGGATAGGAGGAGCTATGTACGGAGCAATATTAGGTGATATTATTGGAAGTCCATTTGAGTTTGATAGAGGAGCTAAGACAAAGGATTTTGAACTGTTCACAAAAGGTTGTCAGTTTACGGATGATTCTGTAATGACAGCTGCAATCGCAGAGGCTTTAATTGCTGTAGGTCCGGATGCTACAAAGGAAGAAATTGAGGAGGCTGTGACAGCAAATATGCAGGACTGGGGAAAGCGATATCCTCATGCCGGATATGGCGGAAGATTTCGCTATTGGCTCTCAGCTCGAAGCCCGAAGCCATATAACAGTTATGGAAATGGTTCTGCAATGCGGGTGTCTGCGGTTGGCTGGCTTTATCCTACTTTAGAGAGAACCCGGGAGGTGGCAGCTTACACAGCGGAAGTAACACATAACCATCCGGAAGGTATCAAAGGAGCAGAGGCTACGGCAAGCTGTATCTTTTTGGCAAGGCATGGGGTGAATAAGGA
>CAZLZH010000177.1:0-1314 GCA_964563955.1 uncultured Bacteroides sp.
GCCAATGGCGCTTTTTTCGATTTTACCAATACTTATTTACCAAAGTCTCTGCTTCGGCTTGGGTTTTGTGACAGTTGCTTATGAGTTTTGCAATCGTTTCTTCTTTGGAAAGAGATTGCTCTTTGGAATTGATAATAATGTAATTGATAAATTGGTTTTCTGTGTCGGACAGTTTGGATTCTGTGCTTGATGAATAATCCGGGGTGAAATCCATCACCTGTCCAGCGCATGGAAATCACTAATCCGTTTTACTGGAAATCGCGTTTCCGTTAAAAAGGAAATCGCTTTATCTATAAAAACCTTATAATGAGGTCATGCACCTATTGGTGTAAATTCATTATAAGGAGGTCACGCTTATGACCAAGTACAGAGAAATCATTCGCCTTACCGGCCTAGGATTCTCACAACGCGATATCATGGCTAGCTGTGGTGTCGCACAGAAAACTGTCGTCAAGGTTCAGAAACGCGCCAGAGAATTAAATCTTTCATGGCCGCTTGATGAAGCAATGACTGACACAGAACTTCAAAGGCTCATGTTCTCCAAGGAGAACAAGGTATCACCTAACAAACGTATACCTGACTTCACTTACATCCACAAGGAGCTGCTCCGTAATGGAGTCAGCAAAAAACTCCTATGGACCGAATATATGGAGGACTGCCGTGCCAATGGCGAAGAACCACTCATGTATTCCCAGTTCTGCTATCACATCCAGCAGGATGAGCAGAAACGACGTGCTACCATGCATATCAACCGCAAACCCGGCGAACAGGTTGAAGTAGACTGGGCAGGGGAGCCGGCAACAATCATCGATCCGGATACAGGAGAAATCATCAAAGCCTACATATTTGTTGGTGTGATGACTTACAGCCAGTATGCATATGTGGAAGCATTTCTGGATATGAAGCAGAAATCATGGATTAATGCCCATATCCATATGTATGAATATTTTGGCGGTGTCGCCAGAATCCTCGTACCTGATAACTGCAAAACCGCAGTTGTTCACAATGGTGGATTTAAAGACCAGCAGATCAATGAAACCTATCAGGAAATGGCCGAACACTATGGCACTGCTATTATTCCAGCGCGTGTCAGGGCACCCAAAGACAAGCCGAATGCTGAAGGAACGGCAGGAAATATATCTACTTGGATCACAGCAGCACTTCGGAATGAACAGTTCTTCTCCCTTGCCGAATTAAACCGAGCAATCAGAGATAAGCTAGAACTGTTCAACCAAAGGCTCTTTCAGAAGAAAGAGGGTAGTCGGCGAAGCTTATTTCTTGGGGAAGAAAAACCATTGCTGGCACCATTACCTG
>CAZLZH010000178.1:0-1299 GCA_964563955.1 uncultured Bacteroides sp.
TGATACTTATCATATCAGCTTGGGAGGTGGGTGACAACTACCCTACGCTAGAGGGGTTTTCACTAGATGCACCTTCTTTTACATTAACAAACTCTCTCCACTTGTTTTCCCCTCCATTGTTAAGATATGCCTGCTCAAGTCCTTCAATATATCTTCTAACTATATCTTTCATTTGCACCTCCTCTTGTGTCACTAATCAAGAAAATTCAAATTTTCATGTGTTCGGCAAACTGGAAGTTGTATCACTCTGCAAGATCCAAAAGCGTGTCTCCTGCAATTCGATATACAGTCCAATCAGACATTGGCTCAGCACCAAGTGACAAATAAAAATCAATACTTGGTTTGTTCCAGTCCAGGCACCACCATTCCAGTCTGCCACATCCACGTTCAACTGCAATAGACGCTAATTTCTTTAGGATTGCTTTTCCGTAGCCTTTTCCTCTGTATTCCGGCCGCACATACAAGTCTTCCAGATAAATTCCAGCCTTTCCAAGGAATGTGGAAAAATTATGGAAAAAGAGTGCAAATCCAACTTCTTTGCTGTCCTCAAGAGCAAAAATTACTTCGGCTTTCTGCTTATCAAAAATCCATTCTTCCAATGTCTTTTCATCAGCAACAACTTCATTCAACATTTTTTCATAGTCCGCAAGTTCTTTAATAAAGCTCAGAATTAATGCAACGTCGTTTCTTTCTGCATATCTAAAATTAACTTCTGAATTCATTTAATATGCCTCCGCAAATTCAAATTTGCCAAATCATAAAACTAAGAGTTTACAAATCATTTTGAATTAGTATTGTTTCCACAATACGGACAAACATCTATATTTTTCAATTTTAACGATAATAAGTTATTACAATGCGGACAACGCACTTTTAACAACATCCAAGCAAATGAGACAATCATCGAAATAATAGATATACCTATCAAAAATGAATTGTGACCATTCACCGAATCTTCTGGTGTTGGATAATGAAATCCTTTATAAAACAAGAAAAAACCTATAAAGAGAATTACATATCCTATTACACGATTTATATTTGGATTTTTCATCTCTGCTCACTCCAATCAAAAAGAAACACGAAATATCAATCCCTACAAACCGGAATTGTATATTAATTTTTCTTATTTAGTCTAATATGGAAATCGTTGGCTTTAGAACATTCTTCATATGGAAGATTAGTTTCATTCATTAAAAACACAACGGCTTCCTCCTTTGTATTGTAATTAGATTTTTCTTTCATATATCTTAACAAATTGGTCATATATATTCTTCCGTACTTCTTCTGACAAACCGGCGT
>CAZLZH010000179.1:0-1287 GCA_964563955.1 uncultured Bacteroides sp.
AACTCTGGCAATCTTTCTCAGAGCTGAGTTAGGCTTCTTAGGAGTAGCTGTCTTAACTGCTGTACAAACACCTCTCTTCTGTGGTGAAGCAGTGTCAGTCGGCTTTTTCTTAAGAGAGTTGTAACTTCTCAAAAGTGCCGGTGCAGTAGACTTCTTCTCTACAGTCTGTCTTCCCTTTCTAACTAACTGGTTAAAAGTTGGCATGTTTTCACCTCCATTCAAAAAATATACCGTGTAATTATACACATAAATAGCATGTATTAATCATTTCACTCTCAATAATTAACACATGCTTAGATATTATATTATTTCATTTTCCAGATGTCAACAAAAAAGTAATAAAAAAGTTGCCGTATTTATGGAATCTTCACATAAATCATGTCAAAATCCGCAAACACGGCAACCTATTTCATTTTAAACTACTGCGAAAGGCTTACTCGGTAACATCCTCCGTTGTCTCCTCGGTTGTTTCTTCCACATCTGCTTCCACAACATCTGTTTCTTCAATGTCTGCTTCCGCATCTGCGAATTCTTCATCGCCCTCTGCATTGAATTCAGAAAAATCAATGTTGCCCGCGCCTGTGTCAAGCTTTACAGAGCGATAACGCTTCATACCGGTACCAGCCGGAATCAGCTTACCGAGAATTACATTCTCCTTCAAGCCTACAAGCGGATCAACCTTACCCTTGATTGCTGCATCCGTAAGAACCTTTGTTGTCTCCTGGAAAGATGCTGCTGAAAGGAAGGAGCTTGTTGCAAGGGATGCCTTTGTAATACCAAGCATAATCTGTGTTCCCTTAGCAGGCTGCTTGCCTTCTGCCTGAAGTCTCTCATTGAGCTCTGCAAACTCAAGCGCATCCACATTGATACCCGGAAGATAACCGCTGTCTCCGCTTTCCTCAACGCGAATCTTCTTCAACATCTGACGTACAATAACTTCGATATGCTTATCGTTGATATCAACACCTTGCAAACGATATACTCTTTGTACTTCGCGAATCATATAATCCTGTACGGCACGTACACCCTTAATTTTCAGGATATCATGCGGATTTACGGAACCTTCTGTCAGTTCATCACCGGCCTCAAGCACCTGTCCATCCATAACCTTCAGACGGGAACCATACGGAATCAAATATGCCTTTGCTTCCCCAGTCTCCTGGTTTGTAATGACAACCTCACGTTTTCTCTTTGTCTCACGAATCTCAACCACACCGCCGAACTCTGCGATAATTGCAAGTCCCTTCGGCTTTCTTGCCTCGAAAAGCTCCTCTACTCTAGGAAGAC
>CAZLZH010000180.1:0-1280 GCA_964563955.1 uncultured Bacteroides sp.
TTTAATCAATGATATTTTTTAGCCACAAGTGTTACAAAAATGCTTGACCACAACAGGGATTGAAAAAGAGCGTCTTGTCAGAGCAGGTAATAAGCTTCAGGACAAGTCGGAGTTTTCCACAACAGTTTTCACAAATGGAGAAAGCAGTATTTTTTCCAGATGTCGACAGAATGAAGGTTTGCGGTACAGAGTTTTTGAGTTTGGTAATGTAATATGGACTAAGTCTGCTGAAAATTCAAATACAATAAAGGCTGTTGTGTCTGAAAACTATGGTCATGTTGTTCCAAAGGTTGCAAAAGAATTGCTGGAAAATGGAGATTATTGGGAAAAAGTATTTGAAAATTGGGTAACAAAGGCGAGTACCGATGAGAGAATTGATAAGAAGTGTAAGGTTAAAATTGAGCGTATAGCACCAATTTTGGGTTTATGCATGGTTTCAGCGGAGATTTTGACTAAAGTACTAAATATAAACTTCAGTGTCATTGACATTTATAATTTCTTGTTTAAGTATTTAATACAACATGTATTCATTGTTTGCGGTTATACCGATCTTCGGTCCGGTATCGATACACTTGCGTCTATCGTAAGTCAGAAAACAGATTCCACTCCATACCTTTCGGATACGTTGTTTCTGTTTTGTGGGCGTAAATCTGACCGTATCAAGGGGCTTGTCTGGGAGAAGGATGGTTTCCTTCTGCTGTACAAAAGACTTGAACAGGGCAGATTCGTGTGGCCACGTAACGAAGATGAAGTAAAGAATCTTACACCACAGCAGTTCCGGTGGCTGATGGAAGGGCTGACAATCGAACCAAAGAATTCGGTCCGGCCGGTAACTGCACCGGAATATTTAGCATAATCTTTGTGCAAAAGGGAGAATTTTTCAGTCTGTTTTAACAGGCAGAAAAACTTCGGATTGTACCAAAACTGTAACACTCAAGGGGCTTTGAATATGCGCATAACCGCCTGTAAGCAGACATAACAGATATCCATCTTTTCAGAAGGCTTCCCATATGAGTCTCTGAAAACGCATTACAGAGTGTTTTAACCATAGGCAAAATGACGAATCTTAAAATGTCACATATTCGCATAAATGCTATATTTCTGCTATAATAAACCCATAGAAAAGAGGATTATCATGGCAGTGGAATATACAGAAGAACAATTGAATAACTTTGATAAGTCAACGCTTGTCCAGCTGTTTCTCGTACAGCAGTCACAGTTAAAGGATATCGATCAGAAGCTGCAGCTTGTTGTGGTCAAGCATTTTTGTAACACTTGTG
>CAZLZH010000181.1:0-1267 GCA_964563955.1 uncultured Bacteroides sp.
GACTATATTCTTGCCGTGTGGTATAATGTTCTTATCAGATGTAAAGGAGCATTATTTTATGGGCAAGAAAGCATCCACTATTACTATAAGTACAGACGACCGTTTATATCTTGAAGCACAAACCAGAGCCAGAACCATTCAAGCTCAGACTGTAAATCGTGCGAGAATTCTGTTGCTCAAAGCTGATGGTATTTCAATTGATGACATTGCGGATAAAGTAGGCATGAACCGCAAAAGTGTCATGCTATGCATCAATAAGTATCTTGAAGGGGGCGTGGAAAACGCCCTGTTTGATGCACCCGGTCGTGGCAGAAATGCAGAGATAACCGATGATGAAAAAGCATGGGTCATAAATATTGCCTGTCAAAAGCCGGTTAATCTTGGCTATTCTGCAGAAGTATGGACACGAGCTCTTCTCACGAAACATATCAATAAATTTGCAGAAGAAGCCGGTCATACAAGGTTGTCGACGATCAGCCAGTCAAAGGTTCGCACGATACTTGAAGAGGCAGACATTAAGCCTAATAAAATAACCTATTATTGCGAAAATCGTGACCCTGATTTTGACCAGAAAATGCACAATGTTCTTTTGGTATACAAACAGTTGTCTTTTCAGTTTGATGAAAAAGGACAGTTAATTCCTTTTAAGGAAAATGAACAGGTCGTTCATGTGCTTTCTTATGACGAAAAACCCGGAATACAGGCGATAGCCAACACATCCGAAGACCTTTCGCCAGACAAAAATCACAAGACTTTTAGCCGTGATTACGAATACAAGCGTCTTGGAACGGTTTCTTTGCTTGCCGGAATTGATTTACAGACAGGAGAAGCAATTCCACTTGTAAGGGATAAACACAGTAGCAAAGAATACATAGAATTCCTTAGGTTGCTTGATGCGAAATATCCTAAAAAGGACAAGATTCGTCTAGTACTGGATAATCTGAAAGTTCATTCATCCGAAGAAACAAGAAAGTATCTTGCTAAAGTTCCCGGAAGATTT
Organism: uncultured Bacteroides sp.; assembly: GCA_964563955.1. GTDB lineage: Bacteria > Bacillota > Clostridia > Lachnospirales > Lachnospiraceae > Coprococcus_C. The sequence continues at coordinate 1,001 of CAZLZH010000181.1, forward strand.
GAATTCGTATTTACCCCCAAACATGGTTCATGGCTGAACCTTATAGAGGGTTTCTTTAGCAAGCTTACCCGACAGTCCTTAAAGGGTATTCGTGTAAAAACAAAAGAGGAACTGGTGGAGCGTATATATAAATATTTCGATGAGGTAAATGAAGAGCCTATTATTTACCACTGGAAATACAAGTTGGAAGAAATTGATTCAAGTGAGGCATTAGTTGTTGATACATTGCCTTTGAATAGTCCAGTTAATTAGTGACGGTTATACTAG
>CAZLZH010000182.1:0-1263 GCA_964563955.1 uncultured Bacteroides sp.
TGACAGAATGAAGTTGGTTGAGGTTATTGCAGGCGTAAATACACCGGCTGAGACAGTTGATAAGATTGTTAAGATTTCTGAGGAAATCGGCAAGACACCGGTACAGGTAAATGAGGCAGCAGGCTTTGTTGTAAACCGTATTTTGATTCCGATGATCAATGAGGCAGCATTTATCAAGATGGAAGGTGTTTCCGATATTGCAGGTATTGATTCCGCTATGAAGCTTGGCGCAAATCATCCGATGGGACCGCTGGAGCTTGGCGACTTTATCGGTTTGGATATCTGCCTTGCAATTATGGATGTTCTTTATAAGGAAACAGGCGACAGCAAGTATCGTGCATGTCCGTTGCTTCGCAAGATGGTTCGCGGCGGCAACCTCGGCGTTAAGAGCGGCAAGGGCTTCTATGTTTATAATGCTGATCGCACAAAGACACCTGTTGACGCACAGTAATTCCGCGTCACAGACATGTCGTTATAAATCTATTATGGAGGATAGTTAGAATGGATTTCACTTTAGACAAGAAGTATGAGATGGCGCAGACTCTGTTCAGAGATTTTGCGCAGAATGAAGCAAAGCCTCTTGCACAGGAAATTGATGAGCAGCACAGATTTCCGAGAGAGACAGTAGACAAGATGGCTAAGTATGGATTCTTAGGAATTCCTGTATCAAAGGAGTTAGGCGGTCAGGGATGCGATATCCTTACATATGTAATGTGTGTAGAGGAGCTTTCCAAGGTCTGCGGTACGACCGGTGTTATCGTATCAGCACATACATCCCTCTGCGTAGATCCGATTGTTACATTTGGTACACAGGAGCAGAAGGAAAAGTATGTTCCGGATCTTGCTTCCGGTAAAAAGCTCGGTGCGTTTGGTCTGACAGAGCCGGGTGCAGGTACTGATGCACAGGGACAGCAGACAAAGGCAGTCCTTGATGGAGACGAGTGGGTATTGAACGGCTCCAAGTGCTTTATCACAAACGGCAAGGAAGCAGATGTATATATTGTTATCGCTGTAACAGGTGTCATCGAGAAGCGCGGCAGAAAGATGAAAGAGATTTCTGCATTTATCGTAGAGAAGGGAACACCTGGATTTACATTTGGTACAAAAGAGAACAAGATGGGTATTTGCGCATCATCAACATATGAGTTGATTTTCACGGATTGCCGTATTCCGAAGGAGAACCTGCTCGGACAGAAGGGTAAGGGCTTCAATATTGCTATGCATACATTGGATGGCGGCCGAATCGGTATCGCAGCTCAGGCA
>CAZLZH010000183.1:0-1248 GCA_964563955.1 uncultured Bacteroides sp.
ATACTATGAGCAGTGTAAGAAATGTGTTCATTCCTGCAAGCAGAGCTTTCGGATAACAGGGCTTAGGTGCAGGAAGTATAAGAAGGTAGTATAGTGTTAAGGACATGTAACCGTATCTGATGATGCGGTGGCATGTCCTTTTATTCATATAAAGAAAGTCTGGTTAATGCGGGTTCATATTAGTAGATATGAGTAAATCAAAGAGGATACTTAGAAAGTAAGGTATTCTTTTTGATTATTCTTTTTTTCCTTCGATGAGATAGTCACAGGTAACACCGAAAATATGAGCGAGTGCTCTTATTTCAATATCAGTAACATATCTGCTATTGGTTTCAATTCTTGTAATTACATTCTTATCCATGTCATATCCTGCGAGTTGAAGTTTGCGGGATAAATCACGCTGAGATAAATGATGTTCTTTTCGTAAAGCAATTAAGCGTTGACTGATAAGGTTTTTATCTCCAGATAAAGAGCGTGGTTTTGGCATAGTAGTCCTTCTTTCTGTCAAGTCTTGTCGAATACTTGTCTCACTTTTACAACCTTTTCATTGATTTTATTTTATTCTTGTACTAAAATCGGTTGTAAAAGTGAGACGAATGAAAAAATATGAGTAGTCTTTGCGATGGTATCAGTATGCCCATGGAATATGAAATAATTATTGAATTTGAAAGAAGTTCAGAAGAAGTGTATTAAGCCCAATGCAGATTATCAGAAAACATGATGATGAGGAGGATGTAGAAATAATTATTAATGGCGTGAGTGTTTTGTCGAAGATAATATCTTTGAAAATGTATGAATATAGCGGAATAGATAGATATATTGGCAAAAAATAAAAAAGTACCGTATCTTCATACAGTACGCTACATAAAATTTCGCAGATTATTCTAATCTGCGAATCATAAATGAACAATATATGTTTGTTTTTTAATCCTAACTATTATGTAGTATAGCAAATGACAAGTAACTTGTCAACAATTATTAACAAAATGCGACAAATAATCATAAAAAATAAGCAAATTTTTAGTCAATATTTACCAAACGTCAATTCATAGTATTACTATTATGGTCAAAAAAGTGGTCGGAGGTATCAACTATTATGTCAAGAAGAGGCGATAACATAAGAAAAAGAGCAGACGGTAGATGGGAAGGAAGATATATAATCTCTCGAAATTCTATTGGAAAAGCAGTATATCGTTCGATATATGGTAAAACATACACGGAACATGAATTGTTATAATCTTGGAATTT
>CAZLZH010000184.1:0-1234 GCA_964563955.1 uncultured Bacteroides sp.
TCTATTCGATAGCGGGAAATCTGACAACATTTTATACGAGTTCGGTTGTGGCAGAGTATGCGATGGAGAAGATGTTCTCACTGGCTGATTATGATATCGAGCTTATGCCAAAAGAGACGGCAGTGCCGGAGGCGGAGTTTACAAGGTTTAAGCTGGAGACACCAAAGAGTAACAATATGTCTGCATTTGGCGAGATATCTGAGGGTGACCCGGAAAAGTATCTGGAATTTCAGATGAATGGAAGCCGCGAGGGACTGACACCAGAGGAATTAAAGGGAATCCGTAAGGTAGATGAGAAGGCAGTTCTTGACAGAATTAACTATGATGACGTGCTGGAGGTACGGAAGAGTAGTCGTGAGAATCTGGTAAGAGGCAGCAGATATGAGGATGAACATCTGGATGAGGTAGGCGACTTTTATGAAGGAATATTTGACGAACAAAGGCTGGTAAATGCAGAGTATGAAGATTATCTGGATGAGCTTGTAGAATTAAGGGGTAGTAAGACTTTATTAAAGAGTACACCGAAAGAGATTGCTAATATGACGAGGAAGGAATTACAAGATAGTCTTCCGGAAGGGTGGGATTTTCAAAATCATAATGGTAGAATTCATATCAAGGATGAGAATGGTAATTATAGAGTTCGCATAGACCCACCAGATAAAAAAACTAATTATACTCATATACATATTATGGATGAAAATAAGAATCCTCTAGATATTAATGGAAATATTGTATCACCTAAAGCCCCATCAGGTCATATACCATATAATAAGAAGGAAGGAATTTGATAAATAGTATGAATAACGAAATGCAGAAATTGATTGATGAAACAGATTATTGGGATGCCGAAATATTGGATTTGAAAGCATCTTATTTTGGAGATGAAGTAGAAATATTTATTGACAATGATGAAGAAACTTGTTGGAAGATATGTTTTTCATCTTGTCACAAGGTATTTTATGAAACAGATGCTAATAGAAGAAATATTACTAAGGTAAGAAATATGAAAAAACCGCAGCTTGGTTACTTTGGACAAGATATTTCTGTTCTTGAAAGTGAAAATGTCAATTTTTATAAAGTGGATTTAGATTTGTCCATTATGGAAATGCATATTGAATGCAAAGATATTTTCATTGAGAAAATTTCCAAGGATAATTTGGAATTGTTTTGGACTCAAAATTCCCTCTAGCGTAGGGTAGTTGTCACCCACCTCCCAAGCTGATATGATAAGTAT
>CAZLZH010000185.1:0-1201 GCA_964563955.1 uncultured Bacteroides sp.
TTGAAAAGGATGAAAGAGGTGTATCCACACTTTACTCATTGGCTGACTTCGTGGACGAGGATGGTTCTCGTATCCGTAAAGATGAAAGTTATGAGAAGAATTACCTAATTGGAAAGTACGGTGCGATTCCTACCTTAAAGAGTATTGACATATTTAAGGAGGAATAAGTATGGCGAAAAAGGACAGAACAGGTAATAGAAAAACTCGTGAGCAGAGAAAGCAATTCAAGGTGCCGGAATTAGGCTACTATTTGATTGTTACGGATACAGAGGCTACGGAACGTTGCTTCTTTACTGGTCTTCATCAGGCATTGCCGGAAGATGTGAGAAACAAACTTGTAATAAAGGTGGTAGAGGCAAAGACTCGTACCATGATTGATAAATGTCTGGGATTCACTGCTTATGATGCGCAATATCGTATCCCTTGGATTGTATTTGACAGGGATCAGGTGCAGGAATTTGACGAGATTATCGCAGAGGCAGTGAGTAAAGGAATACAGGTGGGTTGGTCTAATCCATGTTTTGAAATATGGATGTACGCTTATTTTGGTTTTATGCCGGCAATTCACGATTCTTGGACATGTTGCTCGGATTTTGGACGGGTATATGAAAGCAAGACAGGACAGAGGTATTCCAAAGCTGATGAACAGATGTATGGAAAACTCTGTAAAGCCGGTGATGAGGAAAAGGCAATTCAGATAGCACAGTTAAAGCTGGAGCAGTGTAAAAGAGAAGGAAAAATAAAGCCATCGGAGATGTGTCCATGCACAATGGTGCATGAGCTGGTGGGAGAGATTAAAGGAAAGGTGAAATGAATGGAAAACAAATTTTTAAATGGCGAAAAGAAGATTGCCCTTTTGATAGATGCAGAAAATACAAATGTAAAATACATAGATGCGATCTTCTCGGAAATAAAAAAATATGGGAATATCACTTATCAGAGAATGTATGGTGATTTTCGTAATAGTGCTCTTGAAAAGTGGGTAAAAAAATCAACAGAATATGCGATTGTTCCCATTTATCAACAAAATTATTCGTCGGGGAAAAATGCAGCGGATATAATGTTGGTGATCGACGCTATGGATATTTTATATCGTCAAAATGTGGATCTGTTTTGTATTGTTTCGTCAGACAGTGATTTTACGCGCCTTGTAAACAGGATAAAAGAGGATGCCATCTATGTAGTTGGCATGGGACAGAGC
>CAZLZH010000186.1:0-1197 GCA_964563955.1 uncultured Bacteroides sp.
AAAACTGTATATAATAGAAGGTAGAAAAGAAGGTGAGGTAGCAATCATGTTAATTCAATTTAATTTTAAAAATTTTAAATCATTCAGAGAAGAGGCTACTTTGGATTTGTCTGCGGCGAAGATGACAGAGTTCTCAGACAGAGTAGTGACTATTGGTAGCGAGAAGATTTTGCCGGTTGCTGCTATTTATGGTGCGAATGCAAGTGGAAAGTCCAATATATACAACGCTTTTGAATATATGTCGGATTATGTTGCTGACTCTTTCAAGTATGGAGATGAAGAGGAAAAGTTTGAGGAGTTCAGGCCGACTCCGTTCTTATTTGATTCCACATCTGCCGATGCAGAATCCAGCTTTGAGGTATATTTCACATTGCCTAGTGACAAGTCTGAGAGAACCTATAACTATGGCTTCTGTATCAATAAGGAAGGTGTAACCGAAGAGTGGCTTAATTCCAAGGCAAAGACTGCCAGAAAATACAGTACAGTATTTTATCGTGGAACTAAGGATGAAGAACTTGACTTATCGGGATTTCCTAAGAGCAGCAGGGATAATATTCAAGTAGCATTGGAAAAGCAGGTGCTTATCATTTCTTTGGGAGCAAAATTGAAGATTGGTAAGTGTAAGGCAATCAGGGATTGGTTTCTTGCAAATGAATTTGCTGATTTTGGTGATCCTTTTACCAATTTCTTTATGTCACGAAGATTGCCGAAGGGATTTGTGGAAGATAAGAATGTGCAGCAGAAGGTGGTGGAATATTTTGCATCCTTTGATGAACATATTAAAGATTTTAGAATCGAAAAGGTTCCTCAGGAGGCTGAATCCAAGGAAGAGAGATATAAGATTAATGCACTTCACAAGAAGATAGATTCTGATGAAATGGCAGAAATTCCTTTGGGATTGGAGTCTGCCGGAACCTTGAAGATGTTTGCATTATATCCGGAATTACAGGAAGTGTTGGAGAAGGGCAGCGTATTCTTTATTGATGAATTAAATGCTCGCTTGCATCCGTTACTTGTTAGAAATTTCCTGCTTACATTCTTAAATCCGGAAATCAACACCAACCACGCACAGCTTGTGTTTACAACTCATGACACATGGCAGTTATCTAATCAGTTGTTGCGCCGTGATGAAATCTGGTTTGTTGAAAAGGATGAAAGAGGTGTATCCACACTTTACTCATTGGCTGACTTCGTGGA
>CAZLZH010000187.1:0-1144 GCA_964563955.1 uncultured Bacteroides sp.
CCGCAGTATAGGTCAGTATCTCGTCACCGTTCCCGTCATACACATGGATGGCGGAACCCGTACCTTCCGACTGGAACTTAGCCTCATGCGGCTCGCCAAGCAGCATACACAGCCACCGCCTATCAGCTTCCCGTATTTCCTTCATATTGGCTGTAACTTGATTGAGTTTCCCCATCAACGCGGTTCTGTCCGGCGCGACTTTGGCGACCTCGCTTTTCCGCAGGGCGAGGAACTTATTTCCCATATAAACATTCTGCGCCGCATCCTCCCTGGCATATTCGGTTATTTTCTCCCGGAGGGAGTCTGACAGCTTCCAGTCCTTCTTGGATGATGGCTTCTTGGGCTCTTGGATGTAATGGTTTTTTGCTATTCCTGTGATATCCATTTCTATCTTCCTCTCACTGCTCCCCAATTCCCCAATCTACCGGAACACCGGGGAAGCCTGCCCTATCCATCCTCTGTGAGTTATTGGGGATATGGGGCGCAGGACTATTGAATACTTTTCTTAATTCCGTCCGTCTACCATATAGTCATAGAACTTTTTAAACGACAGATATCCTGCCAGATTATTGTTGTCATACTGCATTTGCATGAAATCCCTGACCATATTCATAAAATTCTTTTTCACATTAACGCTACTCTCATCGTAGGTTATGTCTCCATTCACGCCACCCGCAGCCGACAGGAAATTGCCGAATGCATCAGAAGTGTATCCCTGCACATCGCTGTATGTAGCATAGGCAAGCATTTCAAGATAGCTGCCATTTTCCGGGTCAACATCATTGATTCTCACATTGGTGTCAGTATAATCACCCGACTTACCCCAATGCCTTACCCTGTACTCCGGGTCAGCATCATTATAATTTTCCGCCTTGTAGACGGATGCACTGGTGCCGTCTGGGAACCCAACTGCTGTCAGCGCCTTATCACCATTCTCTCCTGTATAATGAAGTGTTATGTTAGAGGTCTGGGTGTTTCCCACATTTCCCATTGCGGGTTTCTGCCTGTTCCTCATCTGTGCTGCCCGGTTCATCCCGATATAATTACTGCTATAATTGTAACTTCCAATTCCATTTACGCTCATTTTCAAATCCTCCATTATTTTTAGTGTTACGACCCCTCTGTCAATCAGAGCCGCTCCTGC
>CAZLZH010000188.1:0-1140 GCA_964563955.1 uncultured Bacteroides sp.
GACGAAGAGGACGAATGATCAACGCTTCAGATCGCAGACAAGCAGTAGAGTTGATCAAAGAGGCAGCAGATTCAGGAGCTGCATTGTATAAAGCTTGTGCAGAGCTAGGAATCAGTAAACGCACTTATAACCGCTGGAAGAATACAGACAGCGATTATATAGACAAACGCACGCTATGTGCAAGACCAGAGCCGGCAAATAAGCTGACATCGGAAGAAAAACAGGAGATATTGGACATATGTAATTCAGAAGAGTTTGCATCTAAAACACCAAGTGAAATCGTTCCAATACTTGCGGACAGAGGAAGTTATATAGCAAGTGAAAGTACATTTTACAAAGTGTTAAAGGAAGCAAAACAGTTGACTCACAGAGGACGGGAGCGACAGAAACATAAGCGTTCAATATCAACCCACAAAGCAACGGGACCCAATCAGGTATGGATGTGGGATATCACATACTTAAATGGACCGATCAAAGGAAAGCATTATTATTTATATATGTTTTCAGATTTGTATAGCAGAAAGATTGTAGGCTGGGAAGTATGGGAAAGTGAAGATGCCAAGCATGCGAGTGAACTGGTAAAAAGAATTTATCGGGACGAAAAAATCTTTATCAGAAATATGAAAAGAGAACCATTGGTACTGCATTCTGACAATGGAAGTCCGATGAAGGGAGCAACAATGCTGGAAACACTCTATGCTTTAGGGATAACACCATCCAAGAGCAGACCAAGGGTCAGCAATGATAATCCGTATGCCGAAAGTTTGTTTAAGACATTAAAATATGTGCCAAATTTTCAGCCGCAAGGATTCGCCACACTGACAGAGGCAAGGTTGTGGGTAAAACGATTTGTGGAATGGTACAATAATGAACACCGTCATAGTGGAATAAACTATGTGACACCGGAACAAAGGCATAAGGGATTGGATGAAGAGATTTTGAAGAAGCGCAAAGAGGTTTACGAAAAAGCGAAAGAAAACCATCCGGAAAGATGGGCAAAGGAAACCAGAGACTGGAGTTTTTCAGAAGAAGAATGGTTGAATCCAAAACAAGAAAAAGAAACCAAAAAAGAGGCGAAAGCCTCGTAGAATTCAAAGAAAGGAAAATCGGGTAGGGTGACAACAACCCGAAAAAATTCCG
>CAZLZH010000189.1:0-1094 GCA_964563955.1 uncultured Bacteroides sp.
ATTCGCTCTTTACGAGAAATATCGGAAGGAAGCTTTAACTTGAGGATAAGAGCATTGTTATTTTATTACGACGCATGGTAGAAGCCTTGAACACGGATTTCTGATCAGCAATATACAAATTGTATAATCTTTGGAGTGTAATATCCTCAAATGGAGATAATTGTGTCTTATAGTCTATCTTACGAGCCAATTCAGTAGCAGCAAGCTTTCTGGTACTTGATGTATCCTTGTCCATGACAACATTTGCCATTTTCCGGTAATGTAATCCTTGTACCGTTCCTGAAACTTCACTTTTCCATTTGGAAGAATTGTTTTAAACATAAAAACATAAAAATCGTCTCCATTTCAATTTTTAAAGGAATCGGGAGAAATTAGGGTATAAAAATACCACGGTTGTAAAACCAAGGCGATTATGGTTATGTAAGTAGTTGCGATCCCTCGTGTTGGAGTACGGGGGATTTTTATTTATTATTAATAATACATTTTTTACACGGTTCACAGCCGGATGAAACAGCATCATCAAAGTTTGTTTTTACAGAATTGATCATACCGCTACAATGCGGGTTTATATGATACCTCTTGGTAGATTCGGATACAAATACATATCTGCTATGAGCTATATTAATACTAAGTGCCTGGGCAAGATAGGTACTATCATCAGGATAGTGTATACAGTGTCTGGTTAGTTCCTTGTTCAATGTATGCGCAAGTTGCTCATAGGGTTGTTTATATTTGAGCAATCCTAATAGAAAAAGTAGTTGCCCATAGCCGGAGCCGCCTATATTTGTATCGCCAAATATTTCTTTTTTCCGCAATGTGCTTTTTGGATGGAGTAGGTATATGCGTCCTCCGTGAGCGGCAGTGTTTCTGTAATCTAAACATATGTATAATGTATCCATCATGAGCATTCTGCATTGATCTATAGTTAAATTATGGGCTTTGTAATCATATAAGCGCTCGGCAACTTCTGCTTGTTGGGCTGGCTTGAACTTTGATATAAATGTAATTATGGTGGAAAAATAAATACTCTTGAACAATATCCAAGGAGGAACACTCCCATATGTGTTTGCATAATGGAGGATAGGATCCTTTTG
>CAZLZH010000190.1:0-1072 GCA_964563955.1 uncultured Bacteroides sp.
AGGGACAGAAGGCTCGTTCCGGAGCACCGAGACCTGGCTTTGAAGGTGGTCAGATGCCGCTCTACAGAAGAATCCCAAAGAGAGGATTTACCTGTAGAAATCATAAAGAGATTGTTGCAATCAATTTGTCAGCACTTGAGAGATTTGAGGATGGTTCAGAGGTATCTGTAGCAACCTTAATCGAGGCTGGCATTATTAAAAATCAAAGAGACGGTGTTAAAATTCTTGGAGATGGAGAGTTAACTAAGAAGCTTACTGTAAAGGCCAATGCATTCAGCGCAAAAGCAGTAGAGAAGATTGAAGCTCTTGGTGGAAAAGCAGAGGTGATTTAAGTATGTTTAAGACCCTACGGGACGCTTTTAAGGTTAAAGAAATTCGTAACGGCGTGCTCTTTACGTTCTTTATCCTTATCGTTATAAGATTAGGTTCACAGATTCCGGTACCGGGACTGAATACAGTTGCAATCAAGCAGTATCTTGAGAGTGCGCTTGGCGATGCAAACAGCTTTCTCAGTTCCTTTACAGGTGGATCTTTTACACAAATGTCAATTTTCGCGCTAAACGTAACACCGTATATTACATCCTCTATCATTATCCAGCTTCTCACCATTGCAATTCCTGCTTTGGAGGAGATGCAGAAGGATGGAGAGGATGGAAGAAAGAAGCTTACAGCAATTACAAGATATGTTACAATTTTGCTTTCTGTAATTGAGAGTCTTGGACTTGCCATCGGCTTTGACCGGGGCAATTACATGACGATTACGGGTGTGCTTGGTTACTTTGTGGTTATAATCACACTGACAACCGGTAGTGCATTTGTAATGTGGCTTGGTGAGCGTGTGACGGAGAAGGGTGTCGGAAACGGTATCTCAATCATCCTGTTGATTAACATCGTTTCCAGAATGCCAAGTGATTTTTCAGACTTATACACAAAGTTCATGAAGGATCAGGAAATTGTAGATCAGGTAATTGCAGGTGCAATTATCCTTGCCGTTATTTTGGTGACAACCGTATTGGTTGTTATGTTGCAGGGCGGAGTCAGAAAGATTCCGGTACAGCATGCACAGAAGGTA
>CAZLZH010000191.1:0-1062 GCA_964563955.1 uncultured Bacteroides sp.
TGTTGAGGAATTTTTTGTGAACTTTGCAGGACCATTTTGGGAAGAAACATTAGGCATGACATTTCTTGATATAGTTGAGGATGAGATAAATATTGAGAGTATAACAATGGAATGTAGAAAAGAGCATTCGTTTCCTATGAATTACCTGGTATTGACGGAAATGGTAGCAAATGAAGTAATTGTGTTAAATACATTAGATGATAAAGTGTTTAGAGTTGATTTTGAGGGTGGGGACGAAAAGATGATAAGTGGAATTCTACAAGCAGAATGGGAATGTTTTGGTGATTTTTTGGTTGCATATTTTGACTTATGATATATTTAATGATGTTCCCACATAAGGTTATTTACTTTCCTTAAAAATATTTTTCGGTTTTTAAATTAATGGTTTTTATACAAGGTTTATTTAAGTGGATTTTTGTGCAAACAAAAGAAATTCTGCCGCTTGGCAGCATCGTGCTGTTGAAGGGAAGCGGGCGTGCCGCCATGATCGTTGGACGAGGAGTCGGGGGGGGCAGACCATGCGGACACATACCGGTTTGATTACGCCGCCGACGGACATCAAGGATCACATGAGGAATTTGTACATGGCAGCCGGATATGACGTGACCGGCTGGGATACGGAGTAGATATGGGATTTAAGATAGAATACCTGAAATGGTTTGAATGTTACGGGCAGACGATGCAGCTGATCGGAACGCTGTATGCGAACCTGAACGATATGGTGGAGATTGAGCAGGCAATCTGCAATTCATGTGCCATACAGAGTGAGAGTGCCGACGCCTTAAAAAGCTATATAAAGGATGTGCAGTGGGGCTCCTTCCTGAATGCCATCCTCGATATGGGCAGAGAGGCAAACCGGATCATGAGCTCATACATAACCGGACTTCAGAAAAATGTGTCAGGTTTTCTGTGAAAACCTGACATGCAGCGTCCGCTCATTTGCCGGAGGCAAATTTTGCATGAGCGGATGTTCCAATTTTGATGCTTCGGTGGATGCAGTGATAGATGAGGAATATCTGATAGGGCTGGAAGAAAAGCTGAAAACTCTGGATATCGAGCTGT
>CAZLZH010000192.1:0-1054 GCA_964563955.1 uncultured Bacteroides sp.
TGGCCTGTCTCTTTGTCTGTATGTGCACGGAATGTAGGATCTTCTTCAGCAAGCTTTGCCAAAGCCTCACCCATCTTACCCTGATCATTCTTTGTCTTCGGCTCGATAGCAAGCTCGATAACCGGCTCAGGGAATTCCATGGATTCAAGAATTACCGGATGCTGCTCGTCACAGATCGTATCACCGGTCGTTGTGAGCTTAAAACCTACAGCTGCAGCGATATCTCCGGAATATACCTTGTCAATCTCTGTACGTGAATTTGCATGCATCTGAACGATACGTCCTACACGCTCCTTCTTACCCTTTGTTGCATTCAATACATAAGAACCGGAGTTCATTGTTCCTGAATATACACGGAAGAATGCAAGCTTTCCTACAAACGGGTCTGTCATAATCTTAAATGCAAGTGCTGAAAATGGTGCATCATCGGATGACGGACGTGTAACCTCATTACCATCCTCGTCTGTACCTGTGATATCAGGAATATCGGTCGGAGCCGGCATATACTCGATAACACCGTCAAGTAGCTTCTGAACACCCTTGTTCTTATAAGCAGAACCGCAGAATACAGGAACTGCCTCATTTGCGATCGTACCCTTACGAAGTGCAGCCTTCATATCTTCAATAGACGGCTCCTCTCCCTCAAGATACTGCATCATAAGATCATCATCTAACTCACAACACTTCTCAACCAGATTCTCATGCCACTTATCGGCAAGCTCCTTTAAATCTGCCGGAATCTCTGTGATCTCGATATCCTCACCCTTATCATCTTTATAATAGTATGCATCCATCTCAAACAAGTCGATCAATCCCGCAAAATCGTCTTCCTGTCCAATCGGAATCTGTACCGGAATTGCATTTTTTCCAAGACGGTCAATGATTGTCTGTACAGACATAAAGAAATCTGCACCCATCTTATCCATCTTATTGATAAATGCCATACGTGGAACGCTATATGTGTCAGCCTGACGCCATACATTCTCTGACTGTGGCTCAACACCTGCCTTAGCATCAAATACACCGACAGCTCCATCGAGTACACGAAGGGAAC
>CAZLZH010000193.1:0-1048 GCA_964563955.1 uncultured Bacteroides sp.
CATTGGAATCCGTCTCGTACTCCAGCCATGCACCTCGGTTCGGAATTACTGTGGATGAGTACAAGGTCTTACCAAACTTATCGTGGTCAATCGCATAGTAAATACCCGGCGAACGAACCAGTTGGCTGACAATAACACGTTCAGCACCATTGATAACAAATGTACCCGTCTCCGTCATAAGCGGAAGATCACCCATAAATATATCATGCTGTGCGATCTCGCCGGTTTCCTCATTACGAAGATGTACATTGACCTTGATTGGAGCTGCGTAAGTTGCATCACGTTCCTTGCATTCTTCGATCGAATACTTAATATCATCCTTACACAACTGATAATCAACCAATTCCAAACTCAAATTTCCTGTATAGTCAACAATCGGAGAAATATCGCGAAACACCTCTCGCAAGCCTTCATCAAGGAACCACTGATAAGAATTTTTCTGAACTTCGATCAGGTTCGGCATATCCAAAACCCGCTTCTCTGTAGAAAAACTCATCCGCATTCCTCTTCCCGATTTCACAGGACGCATTCTGTACTTTTTCATCGACGCATTCACCCCTTGAATTTATTTGGTTTTTTCATCACTTTCCGAATTTATTGCACACATATCCATAGTAATGACATTTTACTATACTATCATAATTGGAAATTAGTGTCAATCACATTTTTGCAAAAGAAAAAAGAATTCAATCGATAATCAGAATATCTGTCCTTGTCCTGTTTCAGACAAAAAATCCGGTCTGGCATCTGCCAAACCGGATAATACTATGTGCAAATAATTACTTAAGAGTAACCTTAGCGCCTTCAGCCTCGAGCTTCTCCTTGATCTCTTCAGCCTCTTCCTTAGAAGCGCCCTCCTTGAGCATCTTAGGAGCACCGTCAACAACGTCCTTAGCTTCCTTAAGTCCAAGACCTGTACAATCACGAACAACCTTGATAACCTTAACCTTGTTAGGACCTACTTCTGTAAGCTCTACATCAAACTCATCCTTCTCCTCAACTGCTGCGCCAGCGCCGTCTGCTGCTGCAACTACAACGCCTGCTGCTG
>CAZLZH010000194.1:0-1034 GCA_964563955.1 uncultured Bacteroides sp.
GAGAATTTGCCAGATACGTAAAACGCCATGCGTTTTACAAAATCTGGTTAGGGGGAGCAAAATCCCCCTAAGACCCTCTCAATATATGCCCCATTCGGGGCAATTATCTGTAATACCTTATGTAATACCGGCTTACACCTGTATTACAACCGGTATTACAATAAAATAACCTGTATCACACCCGGTATTACTTTTTATAACCTTTGTAATACCAGGTGTATTAACTTCTTATGACCTACTTGCTACAGTTACGTCAAAAACGACATCGCATAATCCGCAATATCATCATCCAATATCTCCAAAGATTCTTCAGAAACTTTGGAAGTTTCTTCACTTTCTCCCAGTGTTGTCTGCGATATCTCATGTGATATCAGACTATCAGTCTGCATTACAGCCAGACCTTTCACTTGCTCCTCGACAATCAGCTTTACTGCATTAATAATCCGATCCGCTTCTCCAGACATTGCGTTCTGGATTGCCTCTCTCTGGGCATTCAGCTCACAAACAAGACGCTTCTCACTCTCATCCTGCTTTATGCCCTGAACCACTCTTATCAACGCACTTTTAATAAACTTGCTCTTATCTCCAAAACAGGGTTCTATGGCATCTCCGGTCAAAAAACTCCAAATTTCCATATCTTCTTCCCTGTTAAGATTCAGACGGAAGCTGATTGTCACACTGTCACCACGTGCCATACTGCCTCCTTTCCGGTTTACAAGGTTCATACGCTTCAGGTATCTTTTGATTGCAGCAGCCAAATGCTTTTGCTATAATGTATTTGCGAGATACATAGCGAAGCTTTGGCTTTGCAATCAAAGTCCTTTCCTAATCGGATTGGACTTTTTCTTTTGCCTGATAGTTGGTTTCCTCTGCTACCATACAGGCTTTCTGTGTCAGGTCATCACCCGGATTGTAGTAATCTGCATATCCGTAAATCTTCTGCTCAAAGTATTTACGGGGGCATTTCCCACGCATGGTGTAGTACCCTTTAGCATCCAGTTCGGCATTGTATGCCTTAATAACTGCGTATGCCT
>CAZLZH010000195.1:0-1030 GCA_964563955.1 uncultured Bacteroides sp.
CCGGCGCGACTTAAAAAAGAGATGGCAATTTTGGAAGAGTACATTCTTGAAGGCAAAGATATTCGTAGCAATGAAGATATTGAGAAACATGCAGACTGGGTCGAGGAATGGATGGGTAATTATTCTTTCAATAAAGATAATATTCATGACATTATTCAGGATGAAATCAGTAAGGTGTTTGTAAAAGTATTGGAATGCGCGGGTGTATATAAGAGAACAGAAGAAGGCATGGAAGCATTTATGCGTTTTGTAAATTCATTATAAAACACTTCCCAATTTATTAGGATGGTTCACTGTTGCGTGTTCCGTCCTTTTAGAATAAAAAGGACCATGTCACAATGTGAAATGGTCTGTTTACAATCACTATTCAGTTTTCACAAGGTAGATCCTTTTAGATTTATTATGCGCGATACATATGCTTGAAGTATGGCTCGTAGAAATCTAAAAGTGTGTTGATATAATTCTTAATCTTGCTCATTTTGTGTATCCTCCTTTCCTTTCGTTCTGATGTTATTATATGTAAAAGATACTTTGATTACTTGCCATATTGTATTAAAAAGTAGTCAAATCTTGCAAGGACGAACTTGTAGATTAGTGTTATTTTGTGCATGTTCTGTATTATTCGATTTATGGATTCGTTGTACTTTTAGAAGTATAATCGTGAGAGAAAGGTGATGATTTTATGGTCTTGAATTACAAGAAAACAGATGCAATGCTTGATATAACTGATAGGAAATTGCACCATGTTGCGCCTCATCTTCATGGTGTTTTGGAAATGGTTTATGTGACAGATGGAACGTTGGAGATAGGGGTAGGAACAGAACTGTATCATATGGAAGAAGGAGACTTTGCAATTGTTTTTCCTGATTTGATTCATCACTATCAGGTTTTTTCTGAAGGGAATAACAGAGCATATTATGTTCAAGCAGCAAATTCGATGTGTGCGGCATTTTCTGAAACGATATCAAAGCTATGTCCGGCAAATCCGGTAATCAAAAAGGATATGCTTTGTAAAGAGGCAAAAAATGCA